>JBEPZZ010000006.1:0-1595 GCA_041640575.1 Pseudothermotoga sp.
TTTCCAGTTTTGTCATTACCATCAAAAGTGGTGAAGTACACTCCTGATAATCCTGCGGGTATAGAGTTGGTTAGAAACACTTCTACACCTACCAATCCAGGTTCGGGTCAGTGGGGATATTCGAATTACTATGTCTACTTAGGCGATGCACTTCAGCAAGGCGAGACAGTATTAGCACTATGGGGCAGTACAAGAATTTTCGAAAGTGTGAACACATTAGCAGGTACAAGCTATTTTGACGTTGGACAGAGCGATGCAAACTATAGGACAAAAATTCAAAAACTTACTCTTACGTGGATAGGAGCAGCTGAAGAATTACAAGATGTTACTATAAGTGCAGAAGATTTACTGGATTCAGCTGGAGGCTCGTCTGCACATTACAGTTTAGCTGTTGACAATAATGGAAACCCAGGCGAATGGGTAAGTACACTTACGGAATCACAGATTCCAGCCTTAGCTGCTGTAAAGGATTGGCAACATGTCAATTTCTGGGTAAAGTGTGAGAAACCACAAGGATCGTCTACAGGCATTTTTTCGGATGTACAATTGAAAATTGAAGGTATGCGATACAAATATGCTCGTAATACTGTCACATTCAGTGGGACCTCATTTACTGTGGAATTACCGTTTAATCATTACTACTTAGCAATTTACGCTGTGTATGAGTATAATAACACAAACACGAAGTTCTTCATACCATCGTTAAGGTGGGATGCTGCACAGCAGAAAGTCTATCTGATTGGAGGAGCAGAAACATCTGTTACAAATGCGAAGTTGCATTATATTGTTCATCCTATAGATTCTGCAAGCGTATCTGTAAGTACATTCAGCAACACTAATTTGATTCCGTATCCAGTTACAAGTTCTGTTATGTATCGCAATTACACATTTATTGTTACAGATTCCGCATTTATAAAGTGTTTTGATAACTCTACTTCACCATATAGACTTGTTGCATCTGCAAGTACGAGCGGTATGGTTTTGTATTGGGATTCGCCATCTCTACCAGGATGGCAATATTCGGTTTTTAAGGAAATGCAATGGAACGCAAGTGCGTCACCTGCGCAATCGTTTCCATATCTTCTTTATGCTCCACATGCGCTAAGTGGTAATGTGTGCAGAAATGTTTATGCACCGTATGTCCTGACTTGGGGTAGTACAAATGTATATTGTCCACCTTATGTGTCTGGAACACCTTCTCTGTGGTGTAGAGCTGTGACAATTACCAGTTGAGCATATTCTCATTCATAACGAAAGCAGGCTTGATAGCCTGCTTTTTATTTGCAAAGGGGGAATCATGTGCAGTACAGCTCGATTTGGGTCAAGAACGAAAGTTTCAAACTACTCGGGATTGCGGACGTGCACATCGGTAGCCCTCAATCAAAGTTTTCAGAATTGAAGGAGATATTGAAAAGTCTTGGAGAAAACGATTATGTTGTCTTTTTGGGAGACGTGATAGACAATGCAATCATTGATTCTGTCTCGAATGTTTACGAACAAACGATGAATCCAGAACAAGCCTTGTTCGTGTTCACGCAACTTCTTGACATCTGCAAAGGCAAAACGGGGGGAGTCATAGTGGGAAACCATGAGGA
>JBEPZZ010000006.1:1605-28859 GCA_041640575.1 Pseudothermotoga sp.
AGTCGATCTTCTCTCTGTGGTCTGCAAGGAACGGAACATAGCGTACTCGCAAGACATTCTTGTGCTCGATATCGCAGTTGGAGAAGGTGCCAACAGAGGGAGCAAGAGACGTGTCCAGTATACGGTTGTTTGCGGGCATGGGTACAGTTCCGCACGTGGGATCGGTGCGAAAGTGACTGCGAGCGGGAGGATCATCGACGTAGTGGTGAACGGCGATGTTTACCTCACTGCGCACACCCACCAACCTGGAGTGGTCAAGATAGCCAGATTCGAGGCGGATACACGCAACAAGAAGATTCAGCAGAGAGAGGCATTTTTGATCACCGTGCCGAGCTGGGTCGGGTACGAAAACTACGCAGCACAAAAGTTCATGCATCCGTCTGCAAATGGATATGTGGAATTAGAGCTTTCAGGAACAGAAAAGAAAGTACAAGTCCTGATAAGGTGAGGTGATACTGTGAATAATTTCGAGCAAGAAGTCATTCAACGTATTACACGATTAGAAAGCAAAGTAGAAGAGCAAGGGAGTGATATCAAGGAAATAAAAGATAAAATGAACGGGTATTTAGAAAATAAGATCAAATCAACAGTTAAAGCAATGTTTGGAGAGATTCTTATAGCCGTGATCACTTCAACAGCGTTTATAAGCTTTATCTTAAGCCGTTTGTTTGGGAGGTAAAAAAATTCTCATACTTACATTCCTATGGAGGTGACAAAATGATGATCCCAGTAAATCTAAAAAACCTTGTCACGGCATACTATAACGACTTTGTTTCTGAGTTCAATATTCAAGATTTTCCAAAGCTACATAACGTGTTTGCAATTATTAGTATGGAATCTTCTTGGCAACCTGAAGCACAATCGCCATACGCACGTGGCTTGATGCAAATATCCCAACCGGCGCTTGAAACAATTAATAGGCTCTATAACAAAAAATTCACTTATCACGACATGTTGCGTGCAGACCACAATGTTTTTGTTGGAATACGATACTTACGCTGGTTGTACAAAGCATTGTCACATTTAGAACCAACGCAGTGTGAGATTGCTACCGTAATGGCATATAACTGGGGTATTGGAAATGTCCAAAATTGGCTGTCTTTAGTAAAAGACAATCCACAAATCAAAAAGGAAGTACCGCAAGAAACAAAAGATTATGTTGTTTCGTATATTTACTGGTGTGAATATTGGAAAAAGAATTTGAAGGTGAAAACATGAAATTCGATTTAAACATTTGGAGAGCAATACACGGTTGAAATAGATGAAAATGCAATAACAGAGGCATGTGAAGATCTTGGAATAGATGTTGAATCTACAACAGGTCTTCATCTTAGTGATTATCACAAAATCCTTGTATCACCAATGCAAGATCGTCAAGAGATTGTGCAAACACTGCTACATGAAGTACTGCATGCGATTGGAACCGTGTCAGGTCATACGATTTTGGCTCATTCTACAAGAAAGAATGAAGCGTTTGTGAATATGCTTGCTACTGCACTAACGCAATTATTCAATCAAGAGAATTTTATGGTTTTTATTAACAATAATCTACGAAAGGAGGAGTGAACATGGTAGAACTTTTGTGGGCAATTGTTGGTTTTGTAATTCCCTTCATTCTCTCTTGGATTTTCGCAAAGATCAATCCAGCAAAGTTCGTAAGTTGGCTTTCAAAGATGCTTGCGAAAGTCTTGAAAAACGAGGAAGCGAGGAACAAGGTCGAAAACGAAATAGGGCGACTCTTAGTGGAACTTGGGAACGCGATAATCAGCATTACTCCAGATGAGAACGAAAAAAACTGACCAAGCCTGTCGTGGTAGCTGTTGACGTCATAGACTTGTTAGGCAAGACAATTGAATATCTCTCAGCAAAGCAGCCTTCAGCGCTGCTTGTTTTGTTTTCAATCGTATGGAAGTATGTCAAACAAGAACAAGAAAGAATCAAAGCAATCAACGAAGCCGAGATCAAGTCGCTTGGAGAGACCTTCTCAATCTCGGTTGAGCAACTCGAACAGGGTTTAGAGGTTTTGAAGCAAGCTGAGATAAGGCAGACGGGACCATACAGCTTTGAGACATCGCCTTTCAAAAAGAAGTCCCAATAATTGCCCAATTGTCCTAATTCTGGCCCAATAATTCACATATTCAAGAAAAAAGGGCTGAGCATTACACTCAGCCCTTGAGTCTTTGATATTCAGGGATTTCCTGGTAGCCCCACGGGGAATCGAACCCCGACCTTCGGACTGAGAATCCGATGGACTAGCCATTATCCTATGGGGCCACAAACTTTATTTTATCATATACCTTGATCTTATTCAAGAGGCTAAACACCATTGTGCTTACCAAAAAGCTACACTTGAAATACTTTTCACACGCCAGAATATGCGTTAAAGCCACCATCTATTGGAATTACCACCCCAGTCACGAATTTGGACGCGTCTGAAGCTAACCAAATACAAACTCCTATTAGATCTTCTGGCATACCAAATCTTCCCATTGGAGTATGATCGATTATAGCTTTTCCTCGTGCAGTTAGATTTCCATTCTCATCAAGAAGCAGGTATCTGTTCTGCTGCGTTAAGAAGAAGCCGGGTGCAATAGCATTTACTCTGAGATTTTTGTTATACTCTTGTGCAAAATGTACCGCCAACCATTGTGTGAAGTTACTTACCGCAGCCTTGGCAGCAGAATAACCAATCACCCTTGTTAAAGGTCTGTACGCAGCCATTGATGAAATGTTTATGATTGAACCTCCTTCTGGATTCCTTGCCATTGTTTTTCCAAAAATTTGCGAGGGAAGGATTGCTCCACCAAAGAGATTCAGATTCACAACCTTTTGCAGGGCATCAAATGGCAGGTCGAAGAAACTCACATCTTGAGATGTGGTAGCTTCCTTCATGTTTCCACCAGCAGCGTTCAGGAGCACATCAATTCTGCCGAAATCCTCTAAGATCTTGTCGTGTGTGGCCTTTATGCTGTCGATGCTTAATACATCCATGTAATATCCCTTCACTTCAATTCCTTGCTTTCGCATTTCTTCGGCAGTTGAATCTGCGTTTTTAATATCAGTGATTACAACCTTAGCTCCGCATTTTGCCATCCCCATTCCAATTGCGGATCCAAGAACTCCTGCACCTCCTGTGATGACGACAACTTTGTTCTCAAGGCTAAAAATCTCTAACATTGCTTTCATACTTCTACCTTCTTTCGATGTTCAATAGGCTAAGATGTTTCGTCATGTGCTTTATCAAATACTCTTTATGAAGTTCCTCGTTTTCTCTTAGAACCTCTAGAATCTTGTCTTTGAAAACCCACTTGCCACTTTCATCCTTTAGTGTTAGCACCGAGCCATAAGTTATGTGTATAAGTTGTCTAGAGTCAGGCATATCGAGAAGTTTTACCAGATCTTCATCTTTTAGATCATCAACATTCGGTATCTTCGAAAGATCTGTAGTCACTTGGTAGGATTTTTTGTCCTGTTCAAACTTCGTAAGAGCAAACTTGTGAATTTCCCTATAAAGCTTCGGAGCTTTTGTTGCAATAACTCTAATAGCTTCAAGATAACTCGTTCCAGCAGTTTTAACGTGAAATTCTCCTTCGGTTGCCTCAGCAAAGATTCGATATATGCTGAACTTGTCGCTTCCAGAGTGTAAAGATAGCTTGTAACCTTTGAGCTCCTTAGCAATCTCTGAATGCACTAATATCTCTTTGTGAAATTCTTTGAGATCCCCTATATAGTCGATACCCTTTTGCCATTCTCCTGGAAACCTCAAGGCAAGTGTTTTAAAGTCTACGCCTTTTCGCCTAAGCTCTGTGACAATGAAAATGTGTGCAAGTCCTGTGGTCGGTATGGACGTCTCGTCTATGGATATTTCGAAATCGAAGGCCTTTCCTTTTGATGTGAGCAATTCATAGCACTTTAAAACATGATTAATTGCATCAATATAAGTTACGAAGATCTCAGCAAATTCCTTATCGGTCATTGTAAAAACGTAGTCTCGGAATTTGTATTTCTTCCCGACATACTTGCTTTCAAGTTCTCTTCGCATTCTGTGGTAAAGGTAGAAATCTTGAAAATCTTTCGCTGTCATTTTTGAGATATCTTTAATATGGTCAGAAGGATCGACAGTATACATTGTGAAACCCTCGTTAATAGCCATTTCAAGATCGTGAAGCTCTTTCACATGATCAGCATCAGCTCCAAATGCAAAGTTGTAACCACTTTCAAATACTCCCCAGATAGCGTTATCGAGTACGTCTCGATAACTTCTTTCTGTTCTAGTTAATTCTCTTACTGACTGCTGTGCGAAAATTGGAAATACGTAGAACTGTTTTGCAACATCAGCATGGGCAGATGTAGCCAAGCCAATCCTATCGCCAAAACCAAAGGATGCTCTTTTATTGATTATAACTGGGTTTAAAGTCTCAATAATTCTTCTCAGACTAGTCAAGTTTTCATGCGTTATTTCACATTTCAAGATATCTCTTAAGTCAATTTGTCCTATTTTTTCGCCTTGAAACATTTGGCAAATACCTTTTTTACCCACTACAAATAGATACTTCTTTTTTTCATCCCTTCCGGCAAAAAAGTAAGAGTCCGAAACTTTTCGTAATGAATTATCGTACAACTCAAAACGCCTATCAAAACTCTTCGATAGCTTTTCCAAAATATTCTCCTCCATTACAATCACTCCTTATACTTTGTAGACTTCAACTTGCTTCTCCAAAAGGTATTTTTCACATTCTATTGGTATACCTGTATCAGTTATCACACCATCTATATCTTCTGGCATAGCAAAAGAAGCGAAAGCGTTTCTAAAAAATTTAGTTGAATCCGTAACAATATAAACTTTGGATGAACTTTTTATCATGGCCTTCTTTACATCAGCTTCAACAATGCTTGGAGTCATAAATCCCTTTTCAAATGAAAAACCAGTCGTTCCTAGAAAGGCTTTATCCACGTTTATTTCTTCGAGAAACTTCAAAGTCCATGGGCCTACGAGAGATAGACTGTTCTCCCTAACCACACCTCCAAGTACCAGTACTTCAATACCAACTTCTATTAACTTAGCGGCAATAAAAACGTTGTTAGTAACAACTGTCACTGAACTAAATTCAGCTTTTCTAAGCTCGAATGTTACATAGTAATTAGTGCTGCTACTATCTAGGATTATCGTATCCCCATCGTCTATCAAAGAAACAATTTTCCTAGCTATTCTCTTCTTTTCAGACTGCTTTTGATGGATTTTTCTCAAAAAATTCCACTCAGATCGTGAATGATCTGGGAGCATCGCTCCTCCGTGAGTACGCACGAGTACGCCGTTTGATTCGAGGAAGTCTAAGTCCTTTCTGATCGTAACGCTGCTAACATTGAACTTCTTTGCAAGTTCTTCAACTGTTATCTTTCCATCTTTTTTCAAGATTTCGATAATTTGGTTTCTGCGCTCTTCTGTGAACATGGTTTCCCCCTACGATATTCTATCAAAAACTCTTTCGAAAACCAAATTCGAAAGTCGTTGTATAGTTTCAAAATTTAATGAAATAGAAAGAAAAAGATAGAAACGAAAAGCATATGTGGCTTTGACAGCCTTTAGCTGTATGTAAATGACAGTTTCTGAGTTTGTCTATATGGTTTATGATTTTTTATACTTTAGTTAACGAGGTACAGGTAATCCACGACGTACCTCGCTAATGGAGGGATAAATGTGAAAGCTGTTAGGCTGCACGCAAAATGGGATCCAAAACCTGGTTTTCAACTGGGCCCAAAAGATATTGAGGGTAAGTTAACGTGGTTAGGTAGTAAAGTTTGGAGGTATCCAAAACTTGTTGTCGAGGAAGTACCGGAACCAAAAATAGTCAAGCCCACACAGGTTCTCATCGAGGTAAAAGCTTGCGGAATTTGTGGCAGTGATGTGCACATGGCCCAAGCTGATAAAGATGGCTACATTTTGTACCCGGGTTTGACAGGTTTCCCGGTAACCCTTGGTCATGAATTTTCTGGAGTGGTTGTTGAGGCTGGTCCAGAAGCTATCAACAGAAGAACTAACAAAAGGTTTGAGCCCGGAGAACCAGTAACCTCTGAAGAGATGTTTTGGTGTGGCGTATGCCGACCTTGTGCAGAAGGGTATCCAAATCATTGTGAAAATCTCAAGGAGATTGGTTTTGATGTTGATGGAGCATTCGCAAAATATGTTATCTCAGACGCAAAATACCTCTGGAGCTTACGCGAACTTGAAGGTGTTTACGAGGGAGATAAGCTCTTCTTGGCGGGAAGTTTGGTCGAACCAACTTCAGTGGCTTACCATGCTGTTATAGAACGTGGAGGTGGTATCCGACCAGGCGACAATGTAGTAATACTTGGCGGTGGACCGATAGGACTTGCTGCCGTTGCGATTCTCAAAAGGGCTGGAGCCGCAAAAGTAATTCTGTCTGAACCTTCGGAAAAGAGAAGGGAACTAGCGAAACACTTAGGCGCAGACATTGTTATTGATCCTACAAAAGAAGATTTTGTTGAGGCAGTTCTTGAAAGCACCAGAGGAATGGGTGCAAAGCTGTATCTGGAAGCCACTGGTCTGCCGCAGATCGTTTGGAAAGACATCGAAGAAACTATTTGGAAAGGCCGAACAGTGAACTCTACGGTCGTAATCGTTGCACGCGCAGACGCGAAAATACCACTAACAGGAGAGATCTTCCAAGTTAGAATGGCTCGTATCGTGGGTTCACAAGGTCATTCTGGCCATGGTAACTTTCCAAGAGTCATAAGCTCGATGGCGAGCGGCATGGATATGACAAAGATTATTTCAAAAATTGTGAGGCTCGAAGAGATTCCTGAGTACATATTAAGACTTCAAAGCGACAAAGAACTGGTCAAGGTAACAATGCTCAACCCCTAAGGCTAAAAGTGCTTGTGACAAGAGGTGAAAGCTGGTATGAGAAAAGTTAGGATAGGACTTGTTGGTACTGGTGCCATTGGGCAGGTTCACCTTGAGATATTATCAAAATTCGAAGATGTTGATATAGTCGGCCTTATGGATATAGATGAATCAAGAGTAAAACCATTAGCAGAAAAATACAAAGCAACTATTTTTCGAAATCTTAAGGAAATGAAAGATGCTGGCATCGAAGCTGTCTACATAACTTCGCCAAACAAAACACATTTCAAGTACTCATTTGAAGCTCTTGAGTTTGGTATGCATGTTTTTTGTGAAAAACCGATGACGACTTCTTTGGATGACGCACTAGCCTTGGAAAAAAAAGTACAGGAAACAAAATTGCTTTTTCAGCTTGGTCACAACAGAAGATTTGCGTATGTGTATTCTTTCATGAAACAAAAAATAGAAACTGGCGAGCTGAGACCACATTCGTTTCAGATAAAGATGAACAGAGGTGAGCTACTGAATCCACCTTGGACGAGTGATAGAAATTACACCGGAGGTTTTCTGTTCGAGAGCACAATTCACCTCTTAGATATGATGTGCTGGCTTTTTGGCGACGTTGAAGAGATGTTTGTAATGGCTAAGAAGAGCCTATATCCAGACTACGATGATTGGGCAATTGCTGTAAAAATGAAAAATGGAATCATAGGCACTTTCACTTCGTGCGCACACGCGAGTTGGATGGTACCTTTTGAAAGGGTGGAGATATATGGTGAGCATATGATGATATCCAATGACGAAATGGAAAGAGTTCACTTCTGCAAGGGATTAGGTAAGGAAACTGAAAGCTATGATTTCACCAAAGTAGATTTCAAAGAGAAATGGGGATACATCAAGGAAGATAGGTTTTTTGTTGACTGTATAAAGCAGGGAAAGACTCCACCTGTAACAGTAAGTGATGGAGTACGAGTCATTAGAATAATCGATGCTTGCTACAAAGCTGTTGAGAATGGAAATCCGTATGTGAAATTGGAGGGGTAAAAATGTCAAAGTGGCAAATTCCACCATCAGGTGGACACATGGAGCGTCCAAGTGGCGTTTACTATCAAACCATGACCATGAAAGAAATTGAAGATCGATTGAAAAAATGCGACCTTATAATAATACCGGTTGGTAGTACTGAAAACCATGGCCCAAATGCTCCCACTGGTGAAGACACTTTCTTGGTCACAAGAATGGCAGAGCAAGTAGCCTTAAAAACTGGGTGCACAGTTGCAGAACCAGTATGGTACGGATTTCATCCATATCATCACATTGGCATGCCAGGAACAGTTCCAGTGAAGGATGAAGCCTTTGTCGACTATCTTGTAAGTATTATTGCAGGATTTTGGAATACCGGTTTTCGAAAACAGATTCTTTTGAATGGTCATGGCCAGGAATTTGTCATTCCTGTGGCGATTCATAAATTTGCAAAGATCTTTCAGGTACCAGCGATGATATTCAATGTGAACTGGTATCATGCGATTCAAGACAAATTTAAGACCAAGAAAGAAGGAGGACCATACGAAACTGCATTCATTCACGCAGATGAAGTTGAAACCTCTTGGAGTTTGGCACTCTTTCCTGAGTTTTGTCACCAAGAATGGGCTGTAGATACAAGTCCGCGTGGATACTTACCAGAAGGGCACATAGATAAAGCAGGAAATTTGTTGCATAGAGCTATCGCATGGTATGGACATGTTGGAGGAGGACCTATTGAGGTTTCAGCCTACCCAGAAGGGGTTGTCGGGAAAGCAACTGCGGCCGATGCTAACAAGGCAATAGAAGGGATTGAGGCCTTACTTGATTACCTTGAAAAACTTGTAAATGACATTATGGAAAGGTATCCAGCAGGAAAGCTTCCACCTGCAAATGAATTGTCTCAGAGACCCGAAGAAGAACTCGAGGCGGTTTTGAAAAAGCCACTTGAAAAGGGGTGGCGAAGTATATACAGCATAGGTAATATGTGGTAAACGGGGGCAGAAGCTCCCACGTTCAAGGGGGGATTTGCGTGAAGAGGTTGATTGTACTAAGTGTAATTCTACTAGCAGGAGTAGCATTGGGCTACACATTCTATGTAGTTTCACATGGAGGTCCGGCTGATCCATTTTGGGGTGTAGTCATGAAAGGTGTACAAGATGCAGCACAAAAATTTGGTGTCAATGCTATTTATCTTGGACCAGAGAAATTCTCTCTGAAAGAATTCATTGATCTTGTAAACAGTGCTATTGCTCGAAAACCAGATGGATTGGTCGTAACAATCACGAATCCAATTGCGTTGGATGAACCACTGCGACAGGCGATCAAAGCTGGTATACCAGTTATCGCAATAAACGTTCCAGACGATCGACCAGTTGAACAAAAAATACCTTACCTCTGCTATGTGGGTATGAATGAATATCTGGCAGGAGTTTACGCAGCAAGAAGAATGTTACAGGAATTCACACCGAAACGTGCTGTTGTTGCTATTCACGAGCCGGGACATGTCGGTCTTGAGGCAAGGGCGAAAGGTATAGCTGATGTGCTTGGGCAAAAGAAAATACCTGTTGAGAAGCTAGATATAACTACTGATCCTGTCAAAGCCTTGACCTTGCTGAAAAGCTACTTGATGAAATATCCTGACACCGATGCAATTTTCACACTTGGTCCACTTGGTGCTCATCCAGCTATTCAGCTCGTAGAGGAAGAAAAACTAGTTGGTAAGGTTAAGATTGGTGCCATAGATTTGACGACACGCATAACGGAAGCTATTAAAAAGGGTGTCGTGGTTTTCACGATTGACCAGCAACAGTACCTTCAAGGTTACCTACCCATAGTATTTCTGTACATGTACAAATCCTACGGTCTGATACCTCTCGAGGATGTCTTGACTGGCCCACTCATCGTTGATAAATCCAACGTGGCCATAGTTGAAGAAACCGTAAAATTAGGCTATAGATAAGTTCTTATGTGGGCAGCCATGAAAGGCTGCCCACATATGACTAATTAACAGGGGGGTAAAACTTGCAAGGGCACTGGATAAAACAATTTTTTCAGTCGTTTTTCAAAACCAAGGAACTTGGGGCCTTAGTTGGTACAGGAGTTTTTTTCCTAATATTTTCTCTAACTTCCAAGAGATTTTTAAGTATAGACAACCTTTTCAATACCCTTACAATGGCCGCAGAACTCGGAATAATTGCTGCTGGTATGTGTATTCTGATGATAAGTGGTGAATTTGATCTTTCTGTAGGAGCAGTATTTGCAGTTACATCAATGGTCTTTGCTTTGCTCATTAACAATGGTTTTGATCCGTACCTTGCTCTCTTCATGTCTCTTTTGCTAGCAGTTGGTGTAGGATTTGCGAATGGCCAAATAACAATTAGGACATACATACCTTCTTTCATAACTACGCTGGGCATGATGATGTTTTGGAGGGGAATTCTATTAGCTGTCAGTGGTGGCTTTCCTATAATGCTTCGGAAGAGTTATCCCCTACTGCATTATCTTGGGGGACGAATTTATGGTGGACTTCGTTACTCAGCACTTTGGTTTTTGATTTTTGTTCTTGTAATCTGGTTTGTTCTGGAAAGAACACGGTACGGAAACTGGACTTTTGCAACCGGAGGAAACCTGGGAGCCGCAAAAGCGCTTGGAGTACCGTCGGAAAGAGTCAAAATTATAAATTTCATGATAAGTTCTCTATTTGCTGGTTTTTCGGGTATAACAACCTTGGCGAGATTCAAAATAGTTGATCCTACATTTGGCCTTGAGATGGAACTTGAAGCAATTGCTGCATGTGTAATGGGTGGAACTCTGTTGAGCGGGGGATATGGCAGTGTTATTGGAACTGCAATGGGAGCCGTGATGATTAGCATGGTTAGAAATGGATTGGTTCTCGCTGGGGCTCCTGCTTATTGGTATCGCGCCTTTATTGGCATCATATTAATCATAGCCGCCATCATTAACGCTAAGATTCGAAGAAGGGTGGTAGGATGAAAGAATTGCTTGTCGAGATGAAAAAGATAAGCAAAAAATTTGGAAAAGTTCAGGCTCTAAAAGGTGTTGATTTTCAAGTCAGAAGGCAAGAAGTAGTCGGCCTTCTTGGAGACAACGGAGCAGGAAAATCAACTTTGATCAAAATTTTAGTAGGTTACTATCAACCGGACGAAGGCGAGATCTATTGGGAAGGAAAAAGAGTACGATTCTCGTCACCTCGTGAAGCACGGGATTTGGGAATTGAAACAGTGTATCAAGATCTTGCTCTGGTGAACCTTATGTCGTTGTGGAGAAATTTCTTCCTTGGTAGGGAACTAAGGCGACGATTCGGCCCGATTAGTTTCCTAGATTTGCCCAACATGAGAACTCAGTCATTGCGAGCAATGAGGGATATCGGGATAACTTTTAGAGATGCGGACACAGCTGTTGCCATGATGTCTGGTGGAGAGCGTCAAGCCGTAGCAATTGCTAGAGCAATACATTTTGGAGCTAAGTTATTGATTCTTGATGAACCAACAGCCGCACTCTCAGTAGGTGAGACAAAGAAGGTGTTGGAAAACATATTGGAAGCAAGAAAACGAGGCCTGTCCGTTGTGTTTATAACTCACAATATTTACCATGTATATGAAGTTGCCGACCGATTGGTAGTTTTAGAAAAAGGTGAAAAGATTGGAGATTATGAAAAAACAAAGGTAACACCCCAACAGATTATGGATATAATAGCTGCTTCTTCCGGTGTGAAGTGAGGGATTCTGATGCAGATAACCTTTGTCGGTCATGTCTCGAAAGATATCAACAGAACTCAGAAGACTACCACTGTTGTACCGGGTGGTGGCGTTTATTATGGGAGCATTGCTGCAAGTAAATTGTCGGCAGAGTGCTCGGTCATCACAAAATGTGCTGTGACAGATCAATATTTATTTGCTGAAATGGTTCAGAACGTTAGAAAAGTAGTTTTTCTAGACAGTCAAAATACGACAACTATAGAAAATCTCTACATGTCACAGGATCCTGACGATCGTTTGAGTAGAGCTGTAAATTTAGCAGATAGTTTCTCGATCATCGATTTTCCTGATGTTAATAACCAAATATTAGTTGTAAGTGCTTTGTGGTACGGAGAGATAAATGAGGATCTATTACCTTTCCTGAGAAGTAAATGCGATCTTCTTGCACTCGACGCACAGGGTTTTCTTCGTAATGTTGATTCGAGTGGTCAGTTGATTTATTCAAAATGGGAAAGGTTGGATCTTCTAAATCTCGTCGATATTTTAAAAGTTGATAGCAAGGAAGCATTTGTTTTGACGAATCTCACAGATTATCAAGCAGCATGCCGAAAGCTAAGAGAATTTGGACCAAGAATGATCCTGCTTACTCACAAACAAGGAGTTTGCTTATTCGATGGCAAAGTTTTCTATGAGGCGAACTTTGCTCCGTACAGTCTGGAAGGCCGTACAGGACGAGGAGACACCTGTTTGGCAAGCTTTTTAGCCTCACTCGACAAGCCTCTTGAAGTTGCTCTAAAGATTTCTGCAGATATAACCTCCAAAAAAATGCAGTACCCTGGTCCTTATCGAGGATAAAAGGAGGTGTCAAGCGTGAAGAGGTTATTGGTTGTCTTCGTTTTAAGTATCACTGTTTTTGCTCTCGCTCAGCAAGTTTTACATATGTACACGGCTTTGGATGAAAACGAGTGGCCGATTTACGTCAAAGCCTTTGAACAAGCAACAGGAATTAAAGTCAATGTTGTACGAATGTCCTCTGGGGAATTATTGGCAAGAATTGAGGCTGAATCTAAAAATCCAAGAGCCAGCATCTGGTTTGGAGGACCCGCTGTTGATCAAATTGCTGCTAAGAAAAAGGGTTTACTTGCACCTTACAAATCTCAGGCAACTGAAAAAGTACCCCAAGCTTTTAAGGATCCTGAAGGTTACTGGGTAGGATTCTACCTCGGAGCCATCGGATTTGGAACGAATACAGAGCACTTGAAACAGCTGAAGGTTGATCCGCCAAAGTCATGGTACGACTTACTCAAACCAGAATTCAAAGGTCGGATTGCTGTTGCATATCCATACACTTCTGGAACAGCCTATACTATTTTGGCAGCCTTGGTTGCTGTGATGGGTGAAGACAAAGCATTTGAATACTGGAAAAAGTTAGACAAGCAGATCCATCATTACACAAAATCTGGATCAGCTCCAGTAACGGAAGCTGGGCTTGGAGAGGTTACAATTGCCATTGCTTTTGCACACGACATAATTGCAAAAGGGATTGCGAAAGGTTATCCCCTTGTTCTGACCTTTCCAGTTGAACCAACAGGTTACGAAATAGGTGCGATGTCAATTATCAAAGGTGGACCTGAGCCGGAACTTGCAGGAAAATTCATTGACTGGATGCTTTCAACCGAAGCTCAGAGTTTGTTCAAGCAGTGGTACAGAATACCTATAAACCCTGATGCGGAGGTTGCACCTGGTGCTGTGAAAATGCAAGATGTGAATGTGGTAGCCATGGATTTTGATTACTTCGGTAAAGAAAAAGACAGGCTGATCGAAAGATGGAAAGAAGAAATTGAATACGGTAGATGATTTTTGAGGGTGCGGAGCGGTGAGCCCGCCCCTTTTAGGTTTTTAAAGGTGGGATTCAAATTATGTACCTTCTTAAGCAACTGAAAAGAATTTTCAACGAACCTGTGTTACTTTTCTCAATATTGTTTTGCTGGACACTGCTTGCACTTTTCCTGCTTTATCCGCTTATCATGGTTGGTCTAAAAAGTTTTCAACCGAAACCAGGTATTATTGGGTTCGATGTTTATCGAACAATCTTCACACGTAGATACTTTATTACCCCAATATTCAATACTCTGAAACTTGGTTCTACTGTCGCATCAATAGGTGTGCTCATAGGTTATTTGTTTGCATTTGCGACAACCAAAATCCAGATCCCGCTGAGATCCTTTTTCAGGACAACGGCTTTGTTTCCGGTAGTGTCGCCACCCTTTGTCATAGCGCTAGCCTTGATCATGCTTCTAGGGAGAAACGGAATTTTAACCAAAGTTGTTTTTGGTGGTAGGATACCATTTCAAATATACGGATTTTGGGGTCTGGTGATAGTCGAAACTCTTGCTTATTTTCCTACAGCTTTCATGACAATTGAGGCCGTTTTGCTGTCTATTGGTTCTGACCTTGAGGAAGCTTCAGCAAGCTTAGGTTCAGGAAAGTGGAGAACATTCTGGACGATAACTTTTCCTTTGTCTATGCCAGGAATTCTTTCTGCCTGGCTTTTAGTCTTCTCTCAGTCTATGGCTGATTTTGGAAATCCATTGATACTTGGCGGAAGATTCCAAGTTCTGAGCGTTGCGGCTTACCTAGAGATAACTGGTTCTTATAGAATACCTCACGGTTCTGCACTGGCTATATTGCTTTTGATTCCGACTCTTGTAGCTTTCTTTGTACAAAGATACTGGCTGTCCAAAAAATCATACGTGACAATTACTGGGAAACCAGCGTCGATTAGGATACTAGAACCACCAAAATTGGTTAAGGCAATTTTTTTAATGATTTGCTTGGTAATAGTTTCTGGCATTTTTTTAATTTATGGCACTGTTCTTGTGGGTTCGTTCACCAAGCTTTGGGGTGTGGACCATACCTTTACGCTTAAAAATTACGTTTATGCATTTGGAAGAACTACCTTGAAATATCTAACTGATACACTCCTTCTTGCTTCAATTGCGACACCGATATGCGGCTTGCTTGGAATATTAATAGCTTACCTAGTTGCAAGGAAAGAGTTTCCAGCTAAAAGGTTCATGGAAGCAACCGCACTGCTTGGTTTTGCCGTTCCAGGCACTGTTGTTGGAATAGGATATCTTCTAGCTTTCAACGATAAACCACTGGTTCTGACTGGAACAGCTCTGATAATAATTCTGATCTTTGTTTTCCGCGAATTAGCCGTTGGTGTGCAAAATGGCATTGCCGTTTTATACCAAATAGATAAATCAATTGAAGAAGCATCTCTTGACCTTGGTGCAAGCAGCAATAAGACATTTTGGCGCATTACTCTTCCTTTATTGTTACCAGCACTTTTTAACGCTTTGTTCACTGCATTTGTTAGAAGCATGACAGCAATCAGCGCTGTGATTTTTGTTGTATCCGCGCGTTGGAACTTGCTGACAGTTAGAATATTAGGTGCTGTCGAGAACGCAGACCTTGCACAAGCTGCTGCTCTGAGTTGGTTGCTTATATTCTTTGTTTTAGTAGCTATGTTTTTACTTAGATTTCTGACAATCAATTTTTCATACCAAGTGAGACTTAGGAGGATTACAACATGAACAAATACTATGTTGAAGTGAGAAACTTGACTAAAGAGTTTAAAGAATACGGCTCGTCTGGAAAGGTTTTGGCTGTTAACAACATTAGTTTTGGTGTAAGGAAGGGTCAACTTGTGACTTTGCTTGGACCATCTGGCTGTGGAAAAACAACGACCCTACGGTTGATAGGTGGTTTTGAAATTCCAACAAATGGCGAAATACTGATAGACGGGAACACAGTTAATGATCTCCCACCAAACAAAAGACCAACTGCTATGGTCTTTCAAAGTTACGCCCTTTTCCCTCATATGAATGTCTTTCAAAACGTTGCCTATGGTTTGAAAAATAAACGACTTTCAAAAGCCGAAATAAAACGAAAGGTAGACAGTATACTTTCTATAGTTGGGCTCAGTGGACTTGAAAAAAGGTACCCAAATCAGCTTTCTGGTGGTCAACAACAAAGAGTTGCGTTAGCAAGAGCACTGGTTGTTGAACCAAAGGTCTTGTTGCTTGATGAACCTCTTTCAAATTTGGATGCAAAACTTAGGGAACAAATGAGAATCGAACTGAAGAAAATCCAGATGGAACTTGGTATAACAAGTATTTATGTTACGCATGATCAGCTTGAAGCGATGGTTCTGTCTGACTATGTAATAGTCATGAAAGATGGAATTATAATGCAGCAGGATCCTCCTGAGTTAGTCTACAAATTTCCCATGAATCGATTTGTTGCCAGTTTCATAGGGAAAGCAAGTTTTTTGAAAGCGTATGTGTTAAAGTGCTCAGAAGGACATTGCGAGATAAGGTTGGAAAATGGCAAGATCGTGGAAGTACCGATTCGGGCTGGTATGGTTTTCCGCGAAGGAGAAGAGGTTTTCTTGACTATGAGACCAGAAGGCGGTCGGTTCGTTGAACCGGCGAAAGGCATGATTACAGGAAGTGTTATCACAAGAGTTTTTACCGGCTCCACAGCTTACTTTGAAATAAAGACTGACTATGGGATGATGGCAGTAGAAATTCAAAATCCAAATCTTTCAAAACTTCCGTATCTTAACGAAAGCGTTGGTATAGTTTATGAAAGTGAATCAATGACGGTGGTGAAATAAACTTGCCCCTATTAGTCTTTGATTTGGATGGCACAATCTTAGAGGATGATCATAGCCTATCAGAAAATACGGTTGAGACTATAGACAAATTGATTCGGCTTGGTTTCTTTGTGACAATTGCAACTGGTAGGTCCTTGAAAAATTCATACGAGTATGTAGAGAAGCTTCCACTGAATCTTCCTGTAATACTTTTGAATGGCGTTAGAATTTATGATCATGTATCAAAAAAATACCTATATGAGAGAATTCTGGAAACGGACGTTTTGAGATTAGTCCTAGAGATTTACAATCATAGCCTGTTTGAAGTGTCCTTTTTCTTTTTTGCGAACGAACAAGTACTGGCGCTGAATCCCAATTATTGTGCTGTGAGCTATTTATGGAGAGATAGCTTGACTTATACATCCATAGTGGACAGCAAAAAGATTTTGCAAGAACCAGTCGCAAAGATTGTCATTTCGGCATCAGAGAATAAACTTGATAAAGTTAGACGAATTCTTTTTCAACTACTTGAAAATACCGCGCGCATTGTTCGCTCTGAAAGCGACATAATCGAAATTCTTCCTTATGATGCCAACAAAGGAACGGCTCTACGGATACTTTGTGGCATGTATGGTATTGATTCATCCGAAGTTATGGCAGTTGGTGACAGTGAAAATGACATAGAAATGCTTGAATGTGCAGGCTTTGGAGTATCCGCTGGTAACGCAAACGCGCTAGTTAGGTCGGTGTCCAAACTGTACATACCAGCAAAAGGTTATCAACTTGTGGAACGTTTGTACAAACTTATTAAAGAAGGTGAAATAAAGTGAAACTTTCCATTGTAATAAGTACTGCTGACGCGGTCTTCAATCCCTTAGCTTTCAAGGGAGACCTCGTGAAAGGAATAGAACTTGCCAGAAAAATTGGCTACGACGGGGTTGAAATAGCTATTAGAGATCCAAGGGTTGTGGATGCTAGCCTAATCAAGAAAGTTGTCTCTGACTATGGAGTGCAAGTAGTTGCAATAGGAACTGGTCAAGCGTATCTTGCTGAAGGTCTTAATCTGATTGATGAAGATCAATCGGTCAGAGACAGAACTTTACAAAGGTTAATCGATCACATAAATTTTGCTGCCATTTTCGGTGCTAAAGTTATCGTTGGGCTAATCAGAGGAAAGCGACGTGATAGGGACGAGAAATATGTTCATTACCTTCTTACTGAACAGGTTAGCAAGCTTGCAAAATATGCAAAATTCTCTGGAATACAGCTAGTCGTAGAACCTTTAAACAGATACGAAATAGATTTTCTCAACACCTTAGAAGAAGCATACGAATTTGTTCAATCTCTAGGTTACGACAACGTTGGAATTCTTGCTGACACTTTTCACATGAACATAGAAGAGCAAAAGATCGAGGAGAGCTTAGTTCAAGTAAAGCACAAACTCTACCATGTTCACGTTGCTGATAGCAACAGGTGGGCTCCAGGTGCTGGACATCTTGATTTCCATTCCATAATACAAACGCTTCGTGTGGTTGGTTACACCGGTTTTTTATCTGTTGAGTGCTTACCTTTACCTGGTGGTACCGAACAATCCGCCAGGCTGGCTTACGATTTTCTTTGGAAAATAATCAGAGACTCATGATCAACGAGTTACTTCGCCTCTTTTGACAAAAAGCATTGTAAAAGCCGATAAAATCACAAAAGCAATTGAAAATGGCACCAGTGAATTATACCCAGCAAGGTCTATAAAAGCACCTGCCAATGGTGGTGCGAAAATATTCGCGGCCATAGAAAAGAAGTAATATAGACCGGTGTATCCTCCAACCTTTTCTTGATCTGTCATATCCACAACCATTGGTAAAGAATTTACGTTCACCAATGCCCATCCTAACCCACTAATTGCAAATAGAATAAATAAACTGTTCAGGAGGCTTTTGCTAGAGAAGTTAACAATTGCGACAACGGTTATCAAACAAGTTATTAATATCGAAAGTCCTAATAGAATAGTGCGTTTTCTTCCAAGTTTAGAACCTATTAAGCCTGCGGGAACTGCGGTGAGCATGAAAGCCAAAGAAAAAACACCTAGAACAAGTGCACCTGTGCTTTCTGGAATACCAAGGTGGAACTTGGCATAACTTGTGAAAAAGGTTTCAAGCGCATTGAAACCAATGAACCAAAAAAGTATTGAGAGCAAGATCAGCAACAAACTTTTCTCTTTAGATCTGAAAGCGTCTTTGAGATTCCCTAAAAGTTCGGCGTTTGCTCTTTTGAGTGTTTCAAAAACGCTGATGGGTCGCGAGTTTTTAACGGTATATTCCTCTGGTTCCTTTACAAACAGCAGAATTAATGAATTTGCTCCTAACATTAACACTGCGCCGAAGATAAAAGGATACGCGTAATTTGCATCATAAAGCGGCTTACCAGCAAAGTATGCGAACAAAGCTCCCAATCCACCCATAAAATTGATAACTCCATTGGCTTGACTTCGAAATTTTGAAGGTGTTATGTCTGGCATCAAAGCAATAACAGGAGAGCGGAAGAGAGCCATGGCAAAATTCATAAAAATTATCACACTCATCATTAAAACTAATGAATTCATATTCTTTGCTAATGGAATCATGATGAAAAACAAAGCAGCAAAAGGTGCCCCAGCAAGTATGTATGGTTTTCTCCTACCAATCCTTGTTCTAGTTTGATCACTCAAAGTCCCTATGTAAGGTAACATCAATATCGCAAATAAGTTGTCAATGGTCATTATTGAACCTATCACGAAGGAACTAAGTTTAAAGTCTTTAAGAAAAATTGGAACGTAAGCATTGTAAAGAGGCCAAAGGGCACTGATACCAAAGAAACCAAATCCTAGAAGGAAAATCTTTCGATAACTAAAATTTGAGTTGTTCATCCCTGATCTCCTCCTTATATGATTATTTCGTCAAGGTCCCTTGGTATGAGGATCTTTCCGGAAAAATACTCCTGAGCCTTCTCTAGAAGTATTCCTTCATTACTTACAAATTCTTCACCAAGGTGCACAAGACAAAGCAATCTCACTCCAGCCAAATTCGCTATTTTTGCAGCATCCTCTACGCAGCTATGCCCTTTTTGTCGACCCGTAAGTACTTCGCTGCAAGTTGCTTCGTGAATTAAGACAGTTGCTCCTTTTGCGGCTTTAGCCACAGTTTCGCATGGTTCTGTATCGCTTGTGTAAACAATCGAAGCATGACGAGAACTAAGTTTTAGGCCCACATTACTCACAGAATGACAGACTGGAAAAGCCTCGACTGAAACTGAATTTGTTGATATATACGTTTGGGTCTCACTCATCGGAATTATTCGAAGGGGAAAGCTGAGTTTATCCTCAGAAAGTTCGAAAAGAAACAGAAGCTTTTTCACCAGATCAACGTATTCGTCTAGTACATATACAAACAATGGTTTTTCTCTTTTCTTCAGTCGAACCATTTCCAAAAAGGAAGGTAGGCCATAAACGTGGTCTATGTGCCTATGAGTAAGAAATATGTAGTCTACAGTTTGCACGGGATTCAAACCAGTTCTAAGAAGTTTACCAAAAACATTACCGGGACAATCGATCAAAATATTATCCACAAGCAAACTAGTGTTGTCCCGGTCAACAGAAGTCACTGCTGCCGCTGTTCCAAGGAATACCAATCTCACTACTTTCCACCAAAGATGATTATACAATCTTTGATGCTAGGTGATAGACAATTAAATGAAGAATCGGCAATTTTTTCAGAAAATCAGTTGATTAGGAGGGGTATTCATGATCTTGGGGTTCAACGGTGCCACAACAATTAAAGCAGATCTACTTACTGATATTGAATGTGCTAGGAAAGCTGGATTTACAGCTTTGGAGATATGGAAAGATAAATTATTATCTGCACTTGAAGCTATGGATGTAGGATTCCTGTCGGCACAATTCAAAAAACATTCCATTGTTCCCGTAACAATCAACTCAGTTGAACAATTCACATTTTGTGAAAACTTCTCCGAAAAAAGGGAAGAATTTGAGTTTCTAGCCAGACTCGGGAATGAACTTTCCGTGAGTAGCATAATAGTAGTACCGGGATTTACCAAGGAAAAGCTTTCGAAGAAAGAAGTTGTGAACGAAACAGTTAAAGCTCTCCTGGAATTTTCTAGAATCGCGAAAGCATATCGAGTTAAGGTGGGTTTTGAATTCTTGGGCTTCGAAAATTGTTCTGTCAACAATCTTGACGTTGCCTCATCAATAATTGAACTAGTGAACGACGAAAACGTTGGACTAGTGATTGATACTTTTCATTTTTTTGTCGGTGGCTCATCGCTTGAGCAACTAGGCCGCACTAGTTCAGAAAAAATATTCATGGTACATGTCAACGACTTACCGCACTTAAATCATACACCTACAGATCGTGATAGGGTAATGCCAAATGATGGAATTTTACCTTTAAAGCAATTTTTCTCTGTGCTCAAGAGTATTAATTACCAAGGCGTTGTGTCCGTAGAACTCTTTAACGAAACATACTGGAACAGTGATCCTTACGAAGTCACAAAGAAAGCTTATGAAAAAGTGTCTGAATTATTGTGAGAAAGTCTCCTTTGCGCCGAGGCGCTTTGATATCTCCTTAGCCGTTTTCACAAGTTCCTTTGCCACGACGGCAATCAGTTGCTCGCTGAAAGTACTTGCTGCTCCGGTAACACTTATTCCCCCCACTACATTGCCGGTGTAATCAAAAACAGGAGCTCCTACACACATGATACCCAGCTCATTTTCCTCGTTGTCGATAGCATAACCTCTTTCTCTTACCGTTACAAGTTCTTCTAGCAATTTAGATTTATCAACTATTGTTTTAGGCGTCTGTTTTGTTAGAACAACATGATTCAAGTAGTTTTGGAGCTCACTTTCCGGTAAGAAAGCTAGGATGGCTTTTCCAAAAGCCGTTGAATATAATCTCATTCTCATGCCAATCCTTGAAATTGTAGGTATAGTTCTAGCACTTTCTACTTTATCAACATACACTCCTTCAAAGCCATCCCTAAGAGCAAAATGTACCGTCATGCCAGTTCTTTCCATTAAATCAATAAGAAATGGATGTGCGATTTCTCTTACTTGAACATTTCTGAGCACTATACTTCCAAGCTCAACAATTTTGTATGATGCATGGTACTTTAAAGAATAAGGATTCTTGCTAACATAACCGCATTTCAACAACGTTTCCAAATGCTTGTAGGCCGCCGGAGGTGTGATTTTCATATATTCAGCTACATCCTGAATTCTCACACCATCGTTCTTAGATATGACATATTCCAAAATTTTTAGTGCCTTTTCAACTGAACCTATAGTCACAGTTCAATCACCCCATCATCTCTGAACTCTACCAGACCCTTCACCTTTCATCAAAGTTTTAATTTCATCTGCTGTAACTTGATTAAAATCTCCCATCACAGTGTGTTTCAAGCAGGAAGCTGCGACAGCAAAATCAAGGGCTTCTTGTGGATTCATACTATTGATTATGCCATAAATTAAACCTGCAGCAAATGAATCACCTGCACCAACTCGGTCTACAATGTGAACTGTGTAATGCTTACTAACTAGAAAGTCGTCATTAAATAGTAAGATACCCGACCAGCCATTCATATTTGCGACAATACTTTCTCGCAGAGTTATGGCGACTATTTTGAAGCCAAAACTTTCTTTCAACCTTCTTGCGACTTGTTCGTAACCTTTCAAGTTAAGCTTACCTTCTTGAACGTTTGATTGGTCAGCCCTGATTCCAAAGACTTTCTCGGCGTCCTCTTCATTTGCAAACAGAACATCTACGTATTTAGCTAGTTGACTCATAACCTGATTTGCTTTTTGTGGACTCCAAAGTTTAGCCCTGTAGTTCAAATCACAGGACACCGTTATCTTCTTCTCTTTGGCTTTTTGAACCGCTTGTAAGCATGCCTCAACAAGATTATCGCCTAACGCGGGAGTTATCCCTGTGAAATGAAACCAAGTTGCAGTCTTAAGAATCTCATCCCAATTGTAATCCTCAGGTTTTGAAAGTGCAAACACGGAATTTGCTCGATCATATATTACTTTAGATGGACGCTGGGAAAATCCTGTCTCAAGAAAGTAAAGTCCAAGTCTACCTTCACCGAACCGTATGTAAGATGTATCCACCCCATACTGTCTTATAGCGCGAAGAGCAGCCAAACCGAATTCGTTATTTGGAAGTTTTGTTACAAATGCTGTATCGATTCCAAAACTAGCAAGTGCAACAGCGACATTAGCCTCAGCTCCAGCATAGGTTACTTCAAATCTATCGGACTGAACGAAACGCATATAACCTGGTGTAGACAATCTCATCATAATTTCGCCAAAAGTGACAACCTTTAACATTCTGTATTCACCCCCTGACAAACTCTTTCCTGTCAAAGATTCTACCACCAGAAAACAACTGATCAATATTATTTTCTTAAGGTTAAAAGATGATTGTGAATAATTTATCGGTATGTAAGTTAATAATCAGCAATTATGTGAAGTAAAATATTCAAGTAAGTCTTAACATTATTGCGTTCCCGGAAAATAAAATTGACCTGAATATGTACTTTGTGATAAAATTAACTTGATCCCCTCAAATCAAGCTTGCCTGACCTTCGGCGGCGAGCTATATCTGACAAAGGAGGTAAGAAAATGAGGAGATTTTTCATTGTTGCGTTGCTGGTCCTATCCTTATTGCTCGTTGCGCAAGATGTTATCAAAATCGGAGCGATTTTTCCACTAACAGGTCCTGCAGCAGCCACCGGAACAAAGATCAAATACGCTATCGAGGTTGCTCAGGAAATAATCAACGGGGTTTATCCAGATCTTGACATTCCTTTGGCGAAAACAGCGGGGCTGCCAAATCTTGGTGGAGCTAAAGTACAGTTTGTCTTTGCAGATCATCAAGCCAACCCAGAATTAGCGATGGCTGAGGCCGAAAGACTAATAACGCGTGAAAAAGTCGTTGCGTTAATTGGATGCTACCATTCTTCAGCAACAAAACCAGCAAGCCAGTCTGCAGAAAAATATGGCATACCATTTGTTGCAGGTTCATCTAGTTCGGCAGCTTTAACAGAAAGAGGTTTGAAATGGTTCTTCAGAATAGCTCCGCACGACGGCCTAGAAACTGATTTCTTCTTTGAATATCTCAGATACTTGAATGAGAAATTCAATGCCAACATAAAGCGAGTAGCTGTTGTTTACATTGACAACGAGTACGGTGTTCACGCCTCACTGATGGTTAAAGAGAAAATTAAGAATTATCCTGAATTTACCTTGGTTGGAGAGGTCAAATATCCGGTCACTGCAACAAATGTTGACATTGAGGTTCAAAAAGTCAAGGCTGCTAAACCAGATGTTGTTATGCATGCATCTTACATAGGTGACATGACTATGTTCGCGAAGAAATACAAGGAATTCAACGTTGCTCCTAAGGTTATCCTTTCATACTGTGGTGGTTATCATGACCCACAATTTGTAATTAATCTTGGAAAAGATGCGGACTTCTTTTCGGGTGGAGCTGCTACTACACCTGTCCTGATTCCCGTATTACCTGCTTTGGCAAAAATCAACGAAATGTACAAGGCAAAATCGGGTGTAGACATCGATGGACCAACTTTGGAAGACTTTGCCTCTGCACTTGTAATTGCCGAGGCCATAAATTTAGCTGGTTCGACAGATCCGGCCAAGATACTCGAAGTTTTGAAGAATCACACTTTCATAGCTCCATATGTTCTCAGTGGAAAGATTAAGTTTGGTGCAGACGGCCAAAACGTTTACAACCCTAATGTCATGACACAAATAATCAATGGCGTTTACGAGGTCGTTTGGCCCGAACAATTCAGAACGAAACAACCGGTTGTTCCAATGCCAGATTGGTCAAAAAGATAGAAAGCCTAACTTACTCAGAAAAACATATGCGATGGGGGGACACTTTTGTCCCCCTTTTCAAAATTTGGTCGAGAGAGGGGTGCTTATGTTAGGGCAACTGATTCTCACCGGTATCTTGGTAGGCGCAGTGTATTCTTTAGTAGCAGTTGGACTTACACTTGTTTGGGGTTTGATGGACATAATCAATTTCGCTCATGGAGACTTCATGATGATATCTATGTACGTTGTTTTTTGGCTGTACAGTCTTCTGAACACAGATCCCCTACTGTCTCTACCAATAGCAGCTGGTGTTGCGGCTTTACTAGGTATTGCAACATACCAGTTTGTCATTAGACGTGTTTTAAATGCCCCGGGTTTAATGCCTTTGCTTGCGACTTTTGGGTTAAGTCTCTTCATAAGAAACCTTGCGCAATTTCTTTGGAGTCCAAACTATCGATTCATAACCCAGTCAGTGCTTACTGATAAAAGATTCTTCGTTGGTAATCTTGTCATAGGTTTGCCCCAGCTTGTTGCTGCACTGGGAAGCATTGCCGTGACTTTATTAATAGCGTTGTTCATCAAGAAAACAAAAACCGGAAAAGCAATCCAAGCAACAGCACAAAACAGAGACATAGCTGAGTTGATGGGTGTCAACACTCAGAAAATTTATGCCATTACCTTTGCCTTGTCTGGAATTTGTGTTGGTGTAGCAGGAACATTACTTTCCAACATTTTTCCAGTCTATCCCGAATCCGGAGCCATGTATGGCCTTTTAGCCTTTGTCATTGTTGCTTTGGGTGGGTTTGGGAACATTTGGGGTGCTTTTTATGCAGGGCTCTTAATAGGCCTAGCTGAAACATTAGGTGGGTTCTACCTTGGAACTCAGTACAAATACGCAATCGCTTTCTTGATATATTTGCTTGTCTTGCAATTTAGACCCAAGGGTCTTTTTGGGTGGTGACGATTATGACAAAGAATCCTTGGCTTTTAATATTCTTCTTCATTTTGATTTTGGTTCTTCCTTTCATAATTTCGGATACTCACTTTCAGCACACAATGATAATGCTTGCGCTTTTTGCTGGGCTTGGTGAAGCTTGGAATATAATAACCGGATTTGGTGGACAAACTTCATTTGGTCATTCAGCATTCTTTGGAATAGGAGCATATACATCAACTGTTTTGTTTTACAAATTTGGTGTCTCACCGTGGTTTGGAATGTTGATTGGGGCCATAATAGCAGCTTTGATCGCAATCGTGGTAAGTTATCCTTGCTTTAGACTCAAAGGACATTACTTTGCGATAGCAACACTCGCTGTTGCAGAAATCATCAAACAACTCTTCGTTAGCTGGGATTACGTGGAAGGAGCAACAGGTATTTCTATACCTGTTGTGAAAGACAGTCTAATGGCAATGCAATTTCATCAATCTAAGATTCCATACTTTCTGATAGTTTATTCATTATTCCTCTTTTCGACAGTCGTAGCAGTTTTGATCGAAAACAACAAGATTGGCTATTATCTGAAAGCTTTAAGAGAAAGTCATGATGCTGCAGAAGCTTTAGGAATAAACACCACAAAATATAAGCTCATAGCCATGGCTATTAGTGCCGCTCTGACTGCAACGATGGGAACTGTTTATGCTCAATACATACTCTACATTGATCCATTTATGGTGTTTGGCCTTGAGATATCCATGAAAATAGTTTTACTCACAGTTCTCGGAGGTATAGGGAACATATACGGTCCTATAATTGGTGCAGGAATTCTGATACCACTTTCTGAATACACTCGTACAACACTTGGTGGAACAGGAAAAGGCATCGATTTGATGATATACGGAGCGCTTATCGTTCTTATAGCATGCTTCGAGCCAAGGGGAATTATAGGAATTATCAAAAGCCTCAGAAAAAGGGGTGTCAACTATGGCAGGACCACTGCTTGAAGTAGACGGTGTTACGATGAAATTTGGAAGCCTCGTAGCTAATGATAATGTTTCTTTTGTCGTGAACGAAGGTGAAATTGTAAGTTTGATTGGACCAAACGGTGCGGGAAAAACAACCCTGTTTAACTGCATGAGTGGGTTTTACAAGCCATTCTCTGGTAAAGTGATCTTCAATGGGAAGGAAATAACTGGTTTTAGACCGCACAAAATAGCAGAATTGGGTCTGACAAGAACATTTCAAATAGTCAAACCGTTGATGGACATGACTGTCTTCGACAATGTTCTCACGGGAGCATTTTTGAGAGCAAGTACAAAAAAAGAAGCAGAGAAAATAGCAAACGAGGTGCTAGAGATAACACATCTTCACGAAAAGAGGTTCATGTTAGCCTCCAGTCTGACAATAGGAGATAAGAAAAGACTAGAAATAGCGCGCGTTCTCGCCACCAAACCCAAAATGATTATGCTTGATGAAGCGATGGCTGGACTGAATCAAACTGAAATAAAGGAAGCAGTGGAACTTTGTTTGAGGCTGAATCGTCAAGGAATTACATTGTTAGTTGTTGAACACATCATGGAAGCCATAATGCCGATTTCAAAGAGAATAATTGTTCTAAACGCTGGTAGAAAGATTGCGGAAGGCTCTCCGGAGGAGATTGCTAACAACGAAGAGGTTATTAAAGCCTATTTGGGGGAGAGATACCATGCTAAAAGTAAAGAACTTAACCGTCGGGTACAATAACGTACCGGTTGTTTTCAACGTTTCCATCGACGTTAGAGAAAAAGAATTCGTTGCAATTATTGGTTCTAATGGCGCAGGAAAATCAACTATCATGAAAACAATTGCTGGGCTCTTAAAACCTTTCTCTGGAGAAATTGAATTTGAAGGGAAAAAAATACACACTTTACCAGCTTACGAGATACTTCGACTTGGAATAGCAATGGTCCCTGAGGGAAGGCATGTGTTTGGAAAGATGAGTGTGAGGGATAATCTTATAATGGGTGCCTATACTATAACGGACCGTGCAAAGATAAGAAAGAATATTGAAAAAATGTTCGATTTATTTCCTATTCTAAAGGAAAGACAGAATCAAAGGGCGGAAACACTTTCTGGAGGAGAGCAACAAGTTCTTGCTATCGCAAGAGCGTTGATGGTAG
>JBEPZZ010000006.1:28869-61647 GCA_041640575.1 Pseudothermotoga sp.
CCGATCTCTACTTCTTGTTGATGAAATGTCACTTGGGCTTATGCCGTTGATGGTTGAAAAAGTTTTTGATATCCTGATCAAGGTAAAGGAAGCCGGTATCTCAATTCTTTTGGTTGAGCAAAAAGTGCAGGAATCTTTGGAAATAGCAGACAGAGCGTACGTTCTTCAAACAGGTAGAATCGTTGCTGAAGGTGATGCAAAAAAACTTCTTGAAAGTGAGTTAGTAAAACAAGCGTACCTTGGAATGTAACCATGATAAAATATTTTGACAAAAAGGGGGTGAAATGTTGAAAGCCGATATTGGTGTAATAGGACTGGCGGTTATGGGGCAAAATTTGGCTTTGAATATTGCGAGGAAAGGCTTTGCGGTAGCTGTTTACAACAGGACTTCCGAAAGAACAAAAAATTTTATACAGCAACGTGTCAAAGATGAGCAGATTCTTCCTTCGTATGATTTAAAAAGTTTCGTAAGTTCGCTGAAAAAACCGAGAAAGATCATCATCATGGTCAAGGCTGGCTCTCCAGTTGATGATATGATCAATGATCTTCTGCCTTATCTTGAAGAGGGAGATCTTTTGATCGACGCGGGTAATTCACATTATGCAGATACAAACAAAAGGCTCGAAAGGCTTTCAAAATCCGGAATATTGTTCCTTGGTACAGGTGTCTCTGGTGGTGAATTTGGAGCTCTCCATGGTCCTTCGATAATGCCTGGTGGCACTAGACAAGCTTACGAATTAGTTGAAGAAATTTTTCTGAAAATTGCTGCTAAAACAGAAGATGGACCTTGTTGCACCTATGTTGGTGACTATTCCGCAGGACACTTTGTTAAGATGGTTCACAACGGAATTGAGTACGCAATAATGCAGGCGATAGCAGAAGTTTATGACATAATGAGAAAAATTTTGAACTTGAAGATAGCAGAAATTGGGAAAATCTTTGAAAGATGGAACAACTCAGAACTTTCCTCTTTCTTAGTTGAGATAACATATAAGATAATGGAGAAAACGGATAGCGAGACAGGCAAGCCAATGCTAGACATGATACTTGACAAAGCAGAGCAAAAAGGTACCGGAAAATGGACAGTTGAAGCTGCTCTTGACCTAGGAATACCAACACCTTCTCTGAATCTTGCCGTTGTCGCTAGAGTCCTCTCACACTTTAAAGACCAGAGAGTTCAGTTATCAAATCTCTACTGGAAGAAGCCCTCCTCAAACGCTGACAGTACATTAATTGATGACCTTGAAAAAGCACTGGAGCTGGCAATGTTTCTCGCTTATTCACAAGGTCTTTGGTTAATACATGAAGCCTCAAAGGTTTACAGATACGGTGCAGATTTATCAGAAGTACTTAGAATTTGGAAAGGTGGCTGCATCATAAGATCCAAGATGATTGATTTTCTCAGAAATATATTGGTAGAGAATCCTCAAGATGTTAACCTTCTGGGCAATAAAAAGGCAGTGGAATATTTGAAGCAGAGAATTCATTCAACAATGAAAGTCTGCCAGATTGCAAGGGAAGCAGAGCTTCCAACTCTTGTTTTGAATTCGAGTTTGGATTATTTGTTCAGCATGAAGGAAGCAAATCTGCCGGCAAATTTGATTCAGGCCCAGAGAGATTTCTTTGGTGCTCACACTTTTGAACGAATTGATAAACCTGGCATTTACCACATTGAATGGCAACCACTGGAATAAAAAAGCGGGGAAGATCCCCGCTTTTTCATATCCTTGACATGAGATGCTTAACTGATTCATAGAGCTCTCTGAAAATCACATAGTATTTGTCGTAAACCTTTTTTACTTGTAAATCTGGATCCACCGCTTCTTTATACTTGACCCATTGCTTAATCCTCTCAGGTTTGTCTATGATTCCAACGCCAAGTCCCACCAGGAATGCATCTCCAAATGGAGCTTCAACAAGACTGGCAACCTGTCTCATTTTGAATCCGGTTACATCAGCAAAGATCTTGACCCACGCGGAGGATTTTGCTACTCCACCAACTATCCAACATTCCTCGTTGAGCTTTAGACCAGCTCTAATTCCTTCTTCCATGTTATGTCTGAGTGCATATGCTCCACCTTCCATCAACGCTTTGTACAAATGGGCTCGTTTGTGGTAGAGTGTAACCCCAAAAATAACACCCTTTGCAAATGGATCCCAAATCGGTGATCTTTCACCCATGAAATAAGGCAAAACAATAATTCCTTCGCTGCCAGCTGGGATTTCTGCCACTTCTTTATCTAGGATTTGATAAGGAGATATTCCTGTTCTTTCCCCAACAATTGCCTCAGCTTCACCGAATTGTTCCTTGAACCACCTTGCCAGCGCACCTGTAGTTGCCGAACCTCCGAAGGTATATATTCTCTCGGTATCGTAAACAACGTATGGGTAGCTAACCAATCCAAATGGTAGTTTCTCTCCTTTGTGAACTGTTCCCCAACATGTCGATGTTCCAACCATTGCTACGTGTTCACCCTCTTCGAGAGCGCCAGCAGATAACTGAGCAACGGGAGCATCTATGCCACCTGCAACAATAGGAGTTCCCTCCAACAATCCACAAAGTTTGGAAGCTTCGCTTGTTACTTTGCCTACAACATCTGAGGATTTTGTTATCCTTTCAGGGAGGAACTCTTTTGGTATGCCTAGTGCCTTACACATCTCATCTGACCATGTCAACTTCTTGATATCAAAAACTCCACCCAAATTCCCGGCTGAAGAATAATCGGTAACAATTTCACCGGTTAGAAGATATATGACATAATCTTTTGGAGATATGAATTTATAGATTCTTTTCCAAATTTCTGGTTCATTGTTTCTTATCCACATCATCTTTGGAAAACCAAAATACGAATCAACGTAGTTACCTGTAATTCCGAAGATCATCTCTCTTGGTATATTCTTCTTGACCCATTCCGTTTCTTCAACTGCTCTTCTGTCCATCCATATCAAACAAGGTCTTAGCGGTTTCATTTCTTTGTCAACAGGCACTCCAGATCCGCCATAAAGACCACTTATAGCCAACCCTGCAACATCCTTCTTTTCAATACTTGATTTTTCAAGCACTTCTTTAACTGTCTCGAACACAGCATTTGCCCAAGTATCGGGCCACTGCTCTGCCCAATTTGGACGCGGTGTTATGACCTGATACTCTCTGCTCGATTCAGCAACAATTTGACCCCTTTCGTCAACCAAAACAGTCTTTGTACCTTGCGTGCCTATGTCACATCCTAGTAAGTACATTGGTTCGTCACCTCCCAGCGTTGTACTAAACTGAAATTTACTTGATAGCTCCCAAGGTCAAGCCTCTTATCAAGAATCTCTGAGTGATCAAAGCGAAAATTATTACGGGTAACATAGTCACCAAGCCAGCTGCAGACAATGGACCCCATGCAACCCTCCAGCCAGTAATGTATCGACCTAAGTACACAGGCAAGGTCTGCGCAGATGCGTTACTTGTTAAAACAAGTGCCAGAAGAAATTCTCCCCAACTTTGGATAAACGAAAGAATAGCTGCTGCGGCCAAACCAGGAGCACTTAACGGAAATACAACGTAGGCAAAAGTTTTCATCGTTGACGCTCCATCAATGTAAGCAGCCTCTTCGATTTCTTGAGGGATTTCGTTGAAAAACGAAATCAACAACCAAATGGAGAGGGCTGTTGTAGGGACAAGATATGGTAAAATAAGTGCAAACCACGTATTCAAAAGTTTTATCCTAGTAAATATTACATACAAAGGTATAGCACTAGCTATAGGCGGTAGGAATCTCATAGATATAAACCAACCTGTAAGTCCTGTTCCTCCGATTTTTGCTCGCGATATCGAGTAAGCTGCCAGTGCAGCAATCACTGTAGACAGAAGGGAAGTCGTTGTGGCAACAACGACGCTGTTTCTCAAAAATGGAGTTATCCCAGCTATCGATGTAGTTGTCGCGCCAAATGTTGATGCCCCAGTTCCTAAAAAGTTTGCCAATGTCCATCTCGTTGACCAGAAGATAGGAGGCACGGTAAACCATTCAGCTTCAGGTTTAAAGGCAGTGATAATAATCCAGTATATGGGGAACAAAAAGAATACAAGAACCATAATAGTGATAGCAAATCTGATCGAATTTATTATTTTGCTTTTCATATTGATCTCTCCTTTTGAAGGCCAAGTTCCCTGCCAATATTCAAAATCTTGATCAAGCTATTGACAAGGATCATGGAAATAATCACCAAGATCACGCACAGAGCAGAACCATACCCAATATTCCAACCATAGGAAACAGTCACCTTATAGGCATAGAAACTCCAAGTTGAAGTTGCGCTGCCGGGTCCTCCGAACGTCGTCATATAAACGATATCAAAAGTTCTGAGAACGTCTATGACTCTCAAAAGCAGGGTGACATATATAATTGGTCTAAGGAGTGGAAATTCAACGTAAAGAAACAATTTCCAACCACTTGCCCCATCAACTTTACCAGCATCCAACAAATCTTTTGGCAATGCTTGCATAGCTGCATAAAGTATTAAAAAGACAAAAGGTGTCCATTGCCAAATTTCGACGATCATAATAGCAATTCGTGCAGTATTAGCTCTTCCAAACCACTCTATTCGCTGGAGTCCTAGCTTCCCAAGGAAATAATTTACTGGACCGAATATGTAATTAAACAACATCTTCCAACTGAAACCACCTACAGCTGCTGGCACCATCATCGGCAAAAGAAAGAGTGACCTGATTGTTTTCTCTCCGACTAAACCCCTAACCAAGTAACCAAGCCCCAAACCACCAAGCATTTCTATAGGAACTGCGATTAACAAAAGGAGAGCAGTGTATTCTATAGAAGAAATTGCAAGAGGGTCTCTAAAGATCTCACTATAGTTCCTCACTCCAATGAATTTTCCGGTCCCAGACTTCGACAGGTCTAAATCCGTGAAAGACGAGTATAACATGTAGGCAAACGGGTAGATCGTCATTACAAGAAAGAGCACGATTGCAGGCAAGACCAAAACCAATGCAGTTCGTCTCTTAACTAGTTTCACAGAATTCTCACCCCAAACACAGGCGAGAGAGTAACAAACTCTCTCGCCCCAATTTTAAACTACTTTCTAACAATTTTCTCCCACTCGACTGCCAATTTTTCCAGGGTTTCAATGGTTAACGGCAGTTCTCCGGCAAGAATTTTTGCAAAGTAGATGTTCGTGACATCTTCAAGTTTTGGTTCTTCTGGAATCCTTGGTCTGAAAGTCTCGTCAGCATATATTGCTGGTAAGGCAGTTACCCATGGTATAGCCTTTTGCGCCTCGGGATCTTGAAGAGTGGATTTTCTGACCGGAGCAATGGCAAATCTGATTAACTTCTCCTTGTCTGCCCACTTGGACGTCGCAAATTGAATGAATTTAAAGGCTGCCCTTTGCTTTTCCTTTGATGTGTATGCATTTATGCCAAGTGCCCAGTTACCGGCAACGGAGCGGCCAGGCATTGGAGCAATGCCAATTTTCTTGTCAGCAGGTTGAAGTACTGGCGAAGCTTTGAACTGAAGGTATGGATTTGTCCACTGTGGTACCATTGCAACAATTCCTTTTGAGAAGTATTCGATTGTTTCTCCATAATCTGAACCAAGTGGATCTGGTGAATATGGCATCAAAGCCTTCATGTCCTCGAATGCCTTTAAACCAAATTCGTTTGCGAAGGCAGGTTTCCTATCGGCTGTAAAGTAATCACCATAATCCAAATCAACAGGGCCAAGCTTTGCAAGTCCATCTACACTTCTTCTGTATGGCCCAAAGAACAACAAGTACATGTAAAACATCGTGTGGGTTGTTGGGAACATCAGAGCTATACCATACTCTGTCGGCGAATTTTTGTTGTATCTTTGGGTAAAGAATCTTGCAACATCTACAGCTTCGGCCCAAGTGGTTGGAACTCTCAAGGGTCTGCCATACATCTGCTCAAACTGCTGTTTAATTTTTGGATCCTCGAAAAGATCTTTCCTGTAGTAAAACAACATCGTGTTGTTGAAATAAGGAAAGCCAACCAGTTTCTTATCCCACACACCTAAATCTCTTGCCAGAGGCAGAAGATCATCGAAGTCATAGTTTGGATCCACCAAATCCGGATTTTCTTTCATAAACTGCCACAAATCTACACACCCTTGACTAACGGCACCAGCAGTCATAACGTCCCAATTAAAGACATCAAAAGCTGCGGACTTTGCAGCAATATCAGCAAGGATTCTAGGATACAAAACTTCCCAAGATAATACCGTGACTTCTACTTTGATATCTGGATTACGTTTTGTGAATTCCTGAGCAAGCCACTTCAGCGAATCCGCATTATCAGAGCAAGCAACTACACTGATTGTTACTTGAGCAAATGTCAGAGATGCTACCAAGGCAACCAGTAGCAACACAACCCCAAACCTCATGGAAACACCTCCCCCTTAACGGTGTGATTCATTCATCTTTGGCCATACTTTGTGTGATACTGTTGGTACAGCCGCTTTACTTCTTCTTCCGATAATGGTGCTGCATTTTCAGCTAGAATTGCATAGTAGCTCGCCCTTGCTACTTCCTCCAAGAAGATCGCCTTCTTTAAAGCATCGTCAATTGATATACCTGCTACTAAGACACCGTGTTTTCTAAGCAGTACTGTTCCGGATTGCCCCATAACCTTAATCGCAGCTTTACCAATTGCTTCAGATCCAACTGGTGCATATTCTGTTATTGGTATCTTTTCACCAAAGACGTCTGCATGCGCCGTGCAGAGAACAGGTATTTCTCTTTCTAAGATTGCCCAGGTTGTTGCAAAAGTTGAGTGTGTGTGAATCACAGAACGAACCCAGTCAAGGTTTTTATACAAAAACAGATGAGTGGCCGTATCAACCGAAGGTTTTTTCTCCCCTTCAACAATATTACCGTCAAGATCTATTACAACAAAGTCTTGTGGTTTCAAATGTGAGTAGGCAACTCCTGAAGGTTTAATTATCACATGGTTCCCTATTCTTACGCTAACGTTCCCACTTGTGTAAGCTACCAAATTGTATTTTTCAAGCATGATATGGGCCTCATGAAGTTCGATTTTTTCCTTTTCGTACATCAAATATCCTCCTTGTCAAGAGAACTCAGAATTTATCTCTCTATCTCTATCACTGTGCAAGAATGTGGCTCAAAGTTAAAGACGAATTGTTCCCCAACAATAGCGGTTTCTTTAGTTATATCTACAGTGGTATTGTCAAGAGTATTTCTTGCCTTGATACTAGGTCCAGTGAGCACATAGACATCTGCATTCTTTTTGGCACAACCTTTAATCTCAATGGGACAGCGTATTACATCGTCTTTATTGTAGTTGACAACAACTAAATACAATGTTTTTCCATCCTCTGAGATTGTTGCAGTAGCATCTAAATATTTAGCACCTGAAAAATCAAAGGGGATCTTGTGGTAAAACATTGTCCCTTGAACATCATATGTTTCAGTTTCCACAATTGTTTCAACAACCTTATCACCACTGTGGTTGACTATCAATTCAAAAGCTTTGTAAACCGGTGTCAAAATCATGCCATTCTTTTCAGTATGAATTGCTCCGAGGGCATTAACTAGTTGAGCAAGGTTTGCTATTGGCACAATATCACTGATTCTCTGCAGCATTATTAGAACACCACAGGCAAAGATTCCATCAGTCAAATCGTAAGGTTCCTCGAGCTTATTATCCATAACTCTGTACCAAACATTCCACTCATCAAGAATGATTTTTATATCCTTTTTCCTTTTTGCTCTGCTTGAATCTATAAGTTTCTTCAATCCTATAAGTCTTTCCTCTAGAAGATAAACAGTTGAGACCGTTTCGTAATAATCTTCCGAGCCAGTATAGAAATGGTAGGAGATATAGTCAAAAACATCTCCAGCTTGATTTAGAACCTTAAGATTCCATTCACTGTCGTAGTCACATCCAACTGCTACTGTCTTTATAGAAGGATCAAAGACCTTCATCCATTTTGCATATTCTCTTGCAACCTTGGCGTATTCATCGGCTGACATATGACCAACCTGCCATTCGCCGTACATTTCGTTACCGATGCCCCAGAATTTTACATTGTAGGGTTCTGGATGTCCGTACTTTCTTCTCAACTGGGCGTAATATGTATTCCCGCGTCCATTACAGTATTCCAACCAATGGAGTGCCTCATCCAAAGTACCTGTCCCAAGGTTCACGCATATGTAAGGTTCGGCACCAATCTCTTTACAGTAGTCGATAAATTCGTCAGTACCAAACTTGTTTGTTTCCTCATTTTGCCAAGCCAGATCAAACCTAACTGGTCTTTGATCTTTTGGACCTATACCGTCTTTCCAGTGGTAATTTGACACAAAATTTCCACCAGGCCAGCGAAGAATTGGCACTTTTATTTTTTCGACTGCCTCAAGTACATCTTTTCTAAAACCACGATGATCCGAGAGCATAGAGTCTTCCTCGTAAATGCCCCCGTAGATACACCTACCAAGGTGTTCAATGAAATGACCATAAATGTACTTGCTAACTGGTTTTACAACCTTGTTTGGATCAACAACAATTCCATAACCCATTCACAAAACCTCCTTGTCCTTCTTTCCTAACAGGTATTGATCAAAAGATTTTGTTAACGTACGGAAAACAAACTAATAAAACCGCGTCTAACTTCAAGATGACTCACCGGCACTGACAAGATCGCTCCGTTGCTTCGTCTATCAATTATTACGTCACTACCCACGAAGACTTGGCCTACAAGATATAAATGTGCGTTTATATTCAGACCTGCAATTTTTGCGAATAAAAATTTTAGTTTGACGATACAAATTATGAAACGCGATTTTTCTGAATTTCTTTCGATGCGGAAATGATCTGTTGTTTTGCTGCTGTCGTTCGCATGCCAGAGTTCCATCTAGTGCATTCCTTCGCTGGAAACTTGAATTTCAAAAGGCGTACGACTGCTTGGTTTATCAAGGAGAACAAATCTCTTTAACAAATAAAACTTATCGTCGGTGTGTAACTCCCAAAAAGTACAATTAGAGTGTTCGATGTCCTAATCTCCATCAAGCTGCAGTATCCGATCAGCCCTTGGAATCTTAATTTGTGAAAGACCCTTTGCACATGAGATTTATGACATTTCATTCAGGCTCCACAAAGTAAATGAAGCGTTACTGCACTCTACGAATCTAGTCTCAGCAAAAACAGAATCTTTGAACACACACTTGCAGTTAAATCATTCTGCCTTCCAAAACCTCGCATAAACTTGTTCCCTTAGAACTACAGAAATGTTTAATGGCCATACGGTCCAGCTCTTAAAATAGGCGGCACGCAAAAATACATGCGTAACGGTGACTCCCTTCATCAGAATCGCAAATAGGATCGATTGCGAAGCGGTTCTTCTAATTTCTGCCAAAACACCTTTCATGTTTACGAACCATCGATAAAGTCCCCAGGTCTTGCTCGGGACGCAGTTTCCAGTTAATCCAAAGAAGCTACAAGTGATATACCAGTAAACCGACCAACTGTCTACATACAGTTGTTCTAACTGATCCAGCCATTTCACCGGATAAATTATTACTGATAGTTCCCTACTAATCGCGTTCTTGTTTACACATATTGAGATCGCTTCAAACCCTAATCGTCTCTCTAAGTTTGTGTAATCGACCCAGAAACCTTGACTCTTCTTCAATGGAACAGAATCCAATTTATACCATGTGATCACATCATGAATGTGCTTGTTATCTCCACTAAATTGCAGCAATTTTCTAAACTGAGAAGAATAGACATTTCTACTCAGATCAGCAATCTTGGTATTAGGTTTTATGGGCCTTGTCAGGTGGTGTGTTTTCTTACGTGCAGTAAAGAAACTCTTTCCCCACCCAGAAGTGTTAATTGGCACGTACCAGATAGCCTTAGGTATATATGCAGTCTTAATGAAAGGGGATTTTTCTTGACATTTGACGATTCCTTCAGTTTTCAGAAAGTGATCATTTGGAATATATTCACCATCCAATTTACTATTCTCTTCATATGACCAATTAAGATAAGTATCCTGGAGATAGGCTTGGATATATTTTCCTTCAGCTGAAAAAAATGCGCCCACAGTTCTGAGAAAATCAGTAGCAAGATTTTCCAAACAATACGGATGTTTGAACTCAAATAATCTTGACTCAGTTAGTATTAAAGATCCGACTCTCAGTATAATGTCTTCTGGCAAAAAGCAGTGTACGCCAGAAACACCATAATTAAGAGGTCTTAGCACTTTTGCTGGCTCAATCGTTGAAATTGAAGCAAAAACCTGTGACATGACCGTGATGATACTTATCCGATCACGAATACTCACCAAGCATCTCACTCCACATAGATTCTAAGAACATTGAAAGAGTACCCCTTGACTACAAAGCTCATATTTTCATAATTCGCCATGAGCTTTTCATTAGTGGGTACGATCGAATACTCTTCGAAACTGTTTGTCATTGTGAAAGAACCGAAAGCTCTTATTATTTCTACGTCTTTTATTTTGAAACCTCCTACCAAACAAATTTGGAGGTTTCTATCCTCTGGCCAAGGGTTTACAAGAAAGATTACGATCTGTCTTGACTCAGGATCATACGTACATACATGATAGATTGATTTAAATTTGTAACCTACCATTTCGAGATCCTCATTGCTGAGTTTGGAAGGTAACAGATAATTCCCGATGTTTTCTATGTAAAGTTTTTGTACAAAATAACTTGGCGTCAAAAACACTCTCGTTGAGTCGAACCAAATCAAGTCTGGAACCCATTGTGATCCTCCCACTCTATTGAAAAGCGGGGCATAAGAAGACATTATAACAACATCCGAATTCCGTATGATACCTGTCAAAAATGCAGCTTCGGCAAGAGCTGCTTGCCAGTTATTTTGCCTTCCCGGACTATGCGCTGCATATTCACCAATCATGACCATTGGTCCATCTCGATAATATCTGTCGTAACGGTTGTTGTTTGCAAGGAACCATTCTGGAGGAGCGTAGATATGTTCATCAAAAATGTCGACATTGTTTTCCTTTGCCCACCTTAATGCATATCTGAAATTTGATCCTTCATATGACGGCGGACCACTAAAAACGATCTTTATATCCGGGTACTTTGTCTTGATAGCTTTCTGAAAGCACTCAAATCTTTCATGGTACTTATCACCCCAGTTCTCATTTCCTATTCCTATGTACTTGACATTGAAAGGTTCTGGATGACCAAGCTTCGCCCTTATTGACCCCCAGTATGAATCGACAGGACCATTCGCAAACTCAAGAAAATCTAGCACATCCTGGACCCACTCATTGAGATTTTCCATAGGACAGTATTCAGCTCCTCTAACTTGGCATGAAATGCCTGAATTGAATATCGGTACAGGCTCTGCGCCTAGATATTCTGCCAGTAGTAAGTATTCGTAGAAGCCTATTCCATAGGATTGGTAGTATCCCCAGAGGTTCTTATTTGTTTTTCTTTGCTCAACAGGACCTATTGTGTCTTTCCATCTATAAGCGTTCTGCAAACTATCACCTTCGACTAAGCAACCCCCAGGGAAACGCAAAAATCCAGGTTTTAGTTCTTTCAAAACTTCGACTAAATCCTTTCTCATTCCATACCATGTAGTTTTTGGCATAAGAGAAATCATATCCAAGTGAAGTTCTCCGCGACCTTTGATTCTCATTACGAATTGTGAATTCAAGGTTGTAACTCTTGGGACGAACTCAATGAACAGTTTTGTCCAATTGCTTATTTCTTTTTGGATCTTAATAGTACCTTCGGCAAATTTTTCCTCTTTCTTGTTTTCTATGGACACGCTTACTTCGCCACAAAAAGCATTTGTTCGAACATAAAAAGACAAAACATACACTTCATTAATCTTCAATGGAATGCCACCATAACCAGTGTTGATAAGCATAACTTCCTCGTCAGAACCTTTGAAATAGATCCTTAGATAATTCTTGTTGTTCACGTTAAGTGGTTCAGAACTTTCAATAGAGACATCGACTAATTCTTCATCAAATCTCAGAGACCATCCGTCAAAAACAAAGGTATGCTCAAAGGACCTGTTTCTTATTAGTTCGGCGTACAAACCACCATCAACAGCAAAATTGATATCTTCGAAAAAAATGCCAAACAGTGTTTTAGGTATTTCGAATACTGGATTCATCTCGATAGTTAGCACATAATCAAGTGCAAAACAGAAACAAACCGCTAGAAAAATTACTAATAAACTAGCTAATTGTTTCATTCAACCACTCCCAAATAATTACTCCTTACCTACTGATCCAAGATAGACACCCTGCATCAGATATTTACGGAATATAATAAAGATCAACAACGTTGGGGCAACAGAAACAAATGCGCCAGCCATCAATGGTCCTATACCTCTGTAAGGATCACCCCAACCAGCAGCGAAACGAACAAGAGCGATTGGTAAAGTGAACTTTTCGGGTTTGTTCAAAACTAGCAAAGGCCAGAGAAAGCTGTTCCAAGAACCCAAGAAAGTCATTAGAGCAAGAACAAAAAGAGCGGGTTTAACGTAAGGAATAACTATTGTTAGTAAAAACCTTAGTCGGGAACATCCGTCTATCCAGGCAGCATCTTCAAGTTCTCTTGGAATTCCAAGCATGTATTGTCTCAGTAAGAACACGCCAAAAGTTCCGCCAAGACCAGGTAGAATTAAGCTGGAAAATGTATCCATTAAACCTAAACTGTGAATTATAAAGAAGTTCGGCACAAGAAAAATTATTCCAGGAAAGGCTAAAACTGCAATGTATAGCCAGAAAACCATTTCACGACCTCTAAATTTCAATCGAGACAGAGCATAAGCGGCGGGTGTGGCGATGACCAAGCCAAAGAAAGTCGCAAGTCCGGCAACCATAAGGCTGTTAGTAATACCTCGAAGAACACTTATACCACTTGCCGGTGCAAAAACTCGCTCATAGTTACCAAATGTTGGGGGTTGTGGTATCCACTGCGGTGGGTACTCACTCGTGGCAATGTTCGATTCTTTTAGAGAAGTTATGAACATCCAGAATATTGGAATAAACCAAAAAGCAGCAAAAGCCCACAAAAATAACGAACCAATTATTCTAACAATTTGTTTTCGTCTTTTTATTCTCATGAAATCACTCCTCAGCGCTTCTTATAGTTTTTGTCAAGACTAGCAGCTGAATCAGTGCAAAACCGAAAACAATGATAAAGATGTACCATGAAATAGCCGCAGCTCTTCCAAGCTCCTGCCTTTGGAAACCTATTTGGTAAAGGTAATAAACCATGGTTCTCGTTGATCCAGCAGGTCCACCACCTGTGAAAAAGTAAACCTGGTCAAATAAACCGAAAGCAAGCAAGACCTGCCTTACGATATCAAAGAATAGTACATTTCGCATCCAAGGTAGTGTTACATTCCAAAATCTTGCCAACGGTCCAGCACCATCAATTTTTGCTGCTTCGTATTGTTCTGGGGGGATTCTCTGAATAGCCCCAAGATACAATAGTACACTGAATCCCACGATCCACCATACCGTTACAATGATTATGCATGTCCAAGCTCTTGAAGTTGTCTCAAACCAAGAAATTGGAGCCCTCAACAATCCCCATTGTGTCAAGTAGTAGTTTAAAAGCCCACTGGCATGAGAGCCAAGTATCCAACGCCACGTTGTCAATATACCAACGGAGCCAAAGAATGTTGGAGAGACAAAAGCAACCAACAACCACAGCTTGCCATACCACTTCTGATTTAAAATTAGTGCGAAAATCAAAGCCACAGCCATTGTTAAAGGAACACTTATAACAGCGAAAAGCAATGTATTCCTAACTGTTACCCAGAATCTTGAATCCCGCCATACGCGAACGAAATTGTCCAAGCCAATAAAAACTCGTTCTCCAAGCAAATCCCAACGGTGGAAGCTTATCAGCAGACCAAAGATCAAGGGAGCAATGACAAAAGTAACAAAGAAAAGTAGATGCGGCACTAAGAAACCCCAAGATCCAAGTTCTCTACGTAGCTTTCTGATGCTTACACGTGTCTTCTGAGCTTGTACTGTAGTGTCAGGAGAAACTCGCATTGGATCACCCCTCAATATTCTAATTAGTCAAGATTGAAAAGTTTTCGACAACCATAGGATAGGTTCTATTTTGGTACGTACATACTTACGTATATTATACTCACTTATCCTTAGTTCAGTCAAGAAGTACCTCCTAACATATCTGAAGTACTTGTTCCCCAGTCAATCATATCCTTCTGGTATACAGTTTGTCAATTCCAATATCTTTAGAATTAGTTCATAAACATGTTTTGAGACAGAATATATTCCATAAATGCTTTTGAAACCCTATTGACATTTCAACTATTTATGGTTACAATTAAGCAAGAACGTACGTACCATTTTGGGGGGCATTTTGTTGGGAACATACGCTGATACTTTAAGGAGTAAATTTGCTTGTTACGTAAGTTCAAAAATAGAAAATTCTGTTTTACATGAGTTTTCTGAGTATTATCTTGAAAAACTTATCGAGATCACGGTTCCATCTCAGTTAGAATTGCTCGAAGAAACTGGTTGTATCGACAACTTCTGCATAACCTCCAGGAAGAAACTTGGTTCATGTCTTGGTCATTTCTTGTTTAGCGATTTCGACGTTTGCAAGTGGATTGAAGTTGTAAGCTATGTATCAAACATGGTCAAAGGTTCAAGACTCCTTAAATCTCTTAACAAGACCATTCGGTACACATCCGACATGCAGAGTGAGGATGGTTATCTGATTAGTTTCTCGCAGATCAATAAAGACCAAGGAAGATACAAGGACCTAGCTCGGGGGCATGAATTTTACACAGTAGGGCATCTTACTCAGATAGCAATAGCTCACAGAGAGATCGCGGGTGACAAATCATTGTTCGAACTGGCAAGGAGTTTCTCCGATTTGGTATGTGAAACTTTAAGCTTAAATAGGAAAGAGGGAGCATCTGGACATGATGAAATTGAGATGACGCTTGTGAAGTTGTGTCGTGAAACAGGTGAAAAGAAGTGTCTAGATCAAGCCAAGTATTCTCTTAACATTTGTGGCAGAGGTTTAGCAGCAAATGTTCCAAGAAATCTTGGTCCAGTTTATTTCATTTATCACAAACTGTTTACACGGCTTTATGAGTCTGTTGAACACCCTGTGAGAATGCTTTACTTATGCTGTAGAGTAACAGATGTCTATTTAGAAAGTGGCGATGGCACAATATGGAATACCTTAGCACATTTGTGCGAGGATTTGACAACAAGAGAAATTTGCATTGCAGGTGGAGTAGGTTCGAAGCATGATTGGGAGCCCATTGGAGAATCTTGTGATCTTCCAAATAGAAGAGCATACGCAGAAACATGCGCTTCAGTTGCTAATTTCATATGGAATCACAGAGTGTTACTTACAATTGGGAAAAGCAAATTTGTGGACGTGATGGGACAAATTTTGTACAGTGACCTACTCGCTGGAATATCTTTGGATGGTGCCAAGTATTTCTATTTCTACGACACTCTTCCTGAGGACGTAGGAAACGAGCGCAAGCAAAAGTGGTTTGATTACGCCCGCTGTCCACTTAACATTGCACGAACAATTGTTTCATTCTCGTTTTACATTTACGCTCAGCCAGCACGTAGACCACGGGTGAATTTCTACGAAGATAACTATTTCTTCGTTCTCCAAGATAAAGTCCCAATCGAGGTCGTTCCAACAAATAATGATTTGTGGTCAAAAGGGGTGAACATAATCGTTAGCACAAATGAAGCTATTTCTTTCACTTTGATGCTCAGGATACCATCATAGTCTGATAGTTTTAGTCCGGAGCTCATTGCGGAAGACGTTAGGGTTAACTTGAACAATGGGTATGCGGAGGTCAAGAACATTTGAAAGCAAAGAAGTTTCTCAGGTTATGATTCATTATCAAACTAGAAATCATGCAAGTTCATCCATATGTTTCTGAGAACTACGGAACGACAGTCACAAGAGTGGTGTATGTCCTAAGAAAATCGACAATCTAGATCTTGACGTTTGGATTCTCAGGATTGATCCAGAAACCTTCGAAAGATATGGAGGGGAAATCTCCAGTAAGAGGTTGCTCTTTGTAAGTTGTATTGATAAGGCAAGCAGTTTGAAAAGTTGAATGAGAAAGTTTTACCGCAACCAAAAGAGTGAGAAATTGAGCTAGGCCGCGTTCAAACTTGTTCCACGTCAAATGTGGAACAACAGAACGTGAAGTAATATGACGTTTGGTTCGATATCCTCTCTTGAGGAAGGAGGTGAAAAAGAGAAGTAACACGGTTCTGTTGTTCAGTTTCGGGGTCTTATTTGTTGATTTTAGAACATGCGTGCGGAGGTGACTGGTATGAAAAGATTTCTTGTTGTGTTATTTATGCTGGTTGTGATGATGCTCTTTGGTCAAAAAATTACCTTAACATTTATGACTCCTCTAGGTGGAGCAGATGGAGCATACATGGATCAAATCATTAAAGATTTTAATGCAAAACATCCCGGCATAGAAGTTGTGCATCTAGTTGTAGTTTCGTCAGTTGAATACAAACAAAAACTTTCAACTGGTATAGCAACAAAGACAGCGCCTCAAGTGCTTTTCATGAGAAAATTCGATATGCCACTCTACCTTGATCACCTTAAAACATTCACAAAAGAAGAACTACTAAGATATGGCATAGATATTGATGATATCTATCCGTCAGTTATCGAAGGTTTGATCAGAGACGGTAAGATCTACGGCATACCGCTTGATGTTTGGATCTTTTACATGGCTTACAACAAAGCCAACTTCAAGAAAGCTGGGCTTGACCCAGAAAAGCCGCCCTATACAAGGGAGGAATTCGAAACGGTGATGGAAGCTCTGAAAAAGATAACCCCTCCAGGCGCAACACCATGGTGCGAGTCACCAACCTGGGCATGGATGTTTGTACACGTTCTCTGGCAATTTGGTGGAGATCTTTTGACACCAGATTTCAAGAAGCCGGCATTCAAAGAGGCTGCTGTGCAGGCACTGAAGTATCTTATGAGCCTGCAGGACAAGGGTTATCTTCCAAAAGCATTGATCGATCCAGGTCCAACCTTTGAATCCGGTGCTGGGACCACATTAATTACAGGCATTTGGACCATCAATCCCTGGAGAGATCTGTTTGGAGACAACTTTGGCTATGCACCAGCACCGCAACTTGGAACGACGAAAGCAGTTTTTGGTGGTTCACATGTTATTGCAATGCCAAAAGTTATGGTAGAAGATCCGAAAATTTTGGAGGCAACAATGACATGGGTAAAATTCTTGTGGGATAACGCAATAGATTGGTATGCAGCTGGTCAAACGCCGGCTAGAAAGTCTATAGCTGAGAGCGAAGAACTTAAGAAGCGTTTACCGCATATCTATACCGTTGCCCAACAACTACCTTATGTGAAAACCTTCCAACTATTTCCATATATTTCAGAGGTTCTAGACGAAATAGCTGTCTATTTGGAGGATGTTTTGATTACAAGGAAACTGACGCCCGAAAAGGCTATGGAAATGGCTGAAGAAGCTGTTCAAGACATTCTTAATGATTACTGGGCAACAGTTGGCAGGAAGAAGTAGTTTCTTTTAATCAAGGAGGTGAACATTGTGCGCGCACTAGTGCTGCTTTTTATAATAATCAGCATCGCGGCACTCGCATTTTCCTTCGAACCATTGAAAGATGGAGCGTTAGTTGCTTACTTTCCATTTGATGAAAATTTCAAAGATTTATCTGGAAAATTTGGTGAAGCGGAAATAACTGGATCAACTATAGGTGGAACAGTCTTAGGGAAAGCAACAATTGAATTTAAGCATGGAATTAAAGGTAATGGAATTTACTTTCCTGGCAGAAGGGGGCTTATCCTTCCAGAAGATATAATAAAGGATTATGATTACACCGTTGCATTCTGGTTAAATCCAGAGAAATTTACAGCTCATACAACAACCTTCTTTGGAATATTTGTTGATCAAAATCAAGGGTACCACTGGGTGAGTTTTGTGCCTTTTGGATGGAACCAAGGTACCCTGCTTTGGGCAAACGATTCGGTCGCTTCCATATGGTTCGATGGATTGCTCGAAGAAAATCTACAGCTGGAAAAATGGTATCATGTCGCTGTGACTGTAGACAGTGGAAAAGTTCAGGTTTACCTCAACGGTAAACCTGTTTTAAAAACAGTACAAATCAACGGCCAACCAAATCCAGAAGGATTGCTTCCAGATATCTTCAGCATTAAACCCGGAGGGATATTCGCACTTGGAGTGAACTATTGGGATCCTGCGTTCCAGGGTATGATCGATGAATTGTGGATATTCGACAGACCATTAAGTAAGGAAGAAATCATGGTGCTTTACGAACTCAAATACTAAAATGGATGCATGAAGATTAACTTAGGAGCTCCCTATGAGGGGGCTCCTTAAAGTTTTGGAGGTGACCTGATGAGGCAAGTACTGTCCTCTATACTATTATTTACTAGTTTTTTTGTTTTCGGAGAGAGTATCCCTATCTTCACATGGGCTGTCGTGCACGATCCTTCAGTAACAAAAGTTCAAGATACTTATTATCTATTTGGTTCTCATCTTGCTGTAGCCAAATCGCACGATTTGATGAATTGGACTCAAGTTAATTTAAACGTTTACAAAGGAAACCCAATAATCCCTGACATAAAAGAGGACTTGAAAGAAGTTGTTTCATGGGCAAGAGCAGATTCGATCTGGGCACCTCATGTCATCCAATTTGCAGACGGGAAGTTCTACATGTACTACTGTGCATCAACTTTCGGTTCTTCACGATCTGCAATAGGAGTTGCCGTATCTGAAAATATAGAAGGTCCATATAGACATTATGCGATCATTCTAAAATCAGGGCAGACAGCAAGCGATGGCCCAAGTGAAGATGGTACACCATACAACCCCATGAAACATCCTAATTGCATAGATCCTCACACCTTTTTTGATAAAGACGGAAAGCTTTGGATGACTTATGGTTCGTATTTTGGTGGAATTTTTATCGTTGAACTTGATCCAGTAACCGGATTGCCTTTGCCCGGACAAGGTTATGGTCAAAGGCTCATTGGTGGTAATCATAGCCCTATTGAAGGGCCGTTTATTTTGTACTGTCCGCAAACCGATTACTACTATCTCTTCGTAAGTTTTGGAGGTTTAGATTCACGAGGTGGATACAACATTCGTGTTGTTCGCTCCAAAAATGTTGTCGGTCCATACGAAGATATCGAAGGCAACGACATGCGCGAGTGTATGGGTGGAGCAAAGATAATAGAATCATTCGGGGTAAAACTGGTTGGAAATTTCAATCTCCATGAGACCAATGCGCTCAGTGCGGCTACGTTTGGCTATGTATCACCTGGACATAACTCTGCTTATTACGATCCAATAACTGGTAAATATTTCATCTTCTTCCATACAAGATTTCCCGGTAGGGGAGAGAGTTATCAAATCAGGGTGCATCAGTTATTGCTGAATGAAGATGGTTGGTTTGTGATGGCACCGCTTCCATACGCCGGAGAGCAAAATTCAACTTTGCGAAAAGAAGATCTTGTTGGGCAATATTTGTTTGTAAACCACGGCAAAGAGATTACGAGAGACATAAAATTACCCGTGAGAATAATTCTCAATTCAGACGGCACAATCTCTGGTGACCACACGGGAAGCTGGGAGATGAAAGATGGTAATTTCATTGATATCGTTATTAGAGAAACAAATCAACAGATTACATACAAAGGTGTCTGCTTGAAACAATGGGATCCATTTGAGAAAAAATGGATTACAACTTTTTCGGCGGTATCTCAGAATGGCGTTTCTGTTTGGGGATACAAGCGAACAACTAACTGAACAAATTGGAACAATTTGCTAAGAAAGGAGGTTAGCACGTGATTGATCTTAAAAAATTCGAATTTTGGTTTCTGGTTGGTAGTCAGCACCTTTATGGTTCCGAGACTTTGAGAAAGGTCGAAAAGCAGGCGAGAGAAATTTTTGAACAAATTGCGACTGATTTGCCATCCACTTTGGTTTTCAAGGGGGTACTAACAACATCGGAAGAAATATTGCGAGTGTTCGAACAAGCCAATTCGCAGGTAAATTGCGCAGGAATTGTGACCTGGATGCACACCTTTTCTCCGTCCAAAATGTGGATAAGAGGTCTTCTTGCTAACAAAAAGCCATTATTGCATCTGCACACCCAACATAGCAAGGAGATACCGTGGGAAACGATCGATATGGACTATATGAATTTGAACCAATCTGCGCACGGTGATCGTGAGCATGGTTACATTCATACAAGGTTAAGATTGTCCAGAAAAATCGTTGTTGGCCATTGGCAGAATCCTGAGGTTAAAGAAGAGATTTCCAAATGGATGCGTGTTGCCTGTGCAATAGCCGATGGAAAATCTGGCCAAATTGTCAGATTTGGTGACAACATGCGAGAAGTGGCAAGTACGGAGGCTGACAAAATCGAAGCTCAGATAAGAATCGGTTGGTCGATCAATACTTGGGGTGTCGGAGAATTGGCCGACCGCGTTAAAAGCGTTCCAGAAAATCTCGTAAATGATCTTATGAAACACTATGCGGAGAAATACTTATTACCTTCCACTGAGGAGCAGCTGAGAGCTGTGAAGGAACAGGCAAGAATAGAAATAGCCCTTAGAGAATTTCTTAAAGAAAAGAATGCGATTGGTTTCACTACGACCTTTGAAGACTTGCACGATTTGCCTCAGCTTCCGGGTTTGGCTGTTCAACGACTGATGGAAGATGGGTATGGTTTTGGTGCAGAAGGAGACTGGAAAGTTGCGGCTTTGGTTAGAGCCTTGAAGGTCATGGGTGCTGGTCTAAGTGGAGGAGCGTCCTTCATGGAGGACTATACGTATCACTTACCAGAGGGGAACGAGCTCGTTTTGGGTGCTCACATGCTTGAAATTTGCCCAACTATTGCAGCTGAAAAACCAAAAGTTGAGGTTCATCCGTTGAGTATAGGTGGAAAAGCAGATCCCGCAAGGCTGGTTTTCAATGCTCAAGAAGGAGAAGCCGTAAATGCGTCAATTGTTGACCTTGGTAACAGGTTCAGATTAGTCGTCAACAAGGTAATCTCAGTACCCATTCAAAAGTCAATGCCTCATCTTCCTGTAGCTAGGGTTTTGTGGAAACCACTACCCAATTTCAAGGCTGCAACGACTGCTTGGATAATGGCAGGAGGTTCTCACCATACAGCCTTCAGCACAGCCATTGATCCAAATTATCTTACAGATTGGGCAGAAATGTTGGATATTGAATGTGTCGTCATCGATGAAAAACTTGACATTCAAAGATTCAAAAGTGAGCTAAGGCTCAACGAGGTATACTGGGGATTTTTCAAGCGGTGAGAGGGGACCAGTCTCCTCTCACTCGTTTGGTACATGAGACACCGATGATCTTTCGATTAATTCTGGCGTTAAAACGATATTTTGCGCTTCCTTCCCATCAAGCATGTCAAGAAGAAGTTCGGCGGCCTTTCTACCAATATCTTCTTTTGGATGAGCGAAAGTTGTGAGTACTTCTCTAAAATCTCCTATTGGAGCATCATCAAACCCGATGACCGATAAATCTTCCGGAATTTTAAATCCCAATCTTTTGGCTACCAAGTGCAACTGAAGTGCTGTTGCATCATTGTAGCAGAAAATTGCTGTTGGCCTTATTTGTTTCGGCAAGGTAAGAAGTTCATAAGCTATCTGCATTGGTGCACCAGTGAACTCTGAAACGTTGAAAGCCTTGTCGTAAATCTTTTCAAAACCAAGTTCTTCGCATTTTCTCAAGAATCCTTGAGCTCTAAGTAACCCAGGTAAATGAATTGATTTGTACATAACAGCCACAATCTTATGACCATGTGAGTGAAATATCTCAGCAGCTCTTTCGCCACCGTAACTGTCGTTCAAGGTTACAGAACTAACGTTTTCGATAGACCAATTACTGTGAACCAAAACAATTTTTATTCCTTCTTTAGCCAAGGATTTGACTAAATCTCTGTTGCAACGTCTTGTTGCACTGTAAACTGGATCTATGATTAGACCTTTAACTCCTGATTCCATCCATTCGGTGAGGATCTGCCTTTCTTTCACTGGGTCCTCGGAGGCATTTCCCAAGAGTAATTTGTAACCATTTCTAAACAGCTGATCTTCGGCGCCCAGAACAATGTAAGGAAATATGTAACTGGTTATCTGTTGAACAACAATTCCAACAAAGTGATTACTACCGCTTGAACTTACGAAGGTTCCGAGTCCAGGCTTTCGCACTATAAGTCCTCTTGACGCTAATCTGTCCAAAGCTTTACGTACCGTTTCACGGCTCGCTTCAAATTTTTTCATTAGTTCCTTTTCTGTGGGGAGTCTGTCGCCTGATTTATACCGACCAGATCTCAGTTCATCCAATAAATAGCGCTCTATAACTCTGTGTTTTGGTGTAATGTGTAACCCCTCCTAGTTAATGTACGTACCTTTTAAACATTGTACGCCTAACTGATTTCTTAGTCAAGAGTACAGAGTAAGATTTTTCTCTCGGTCTGATGTGATATCCTTATACCACAGTAGTAATTGAACAAACTGCTAAAAGCGTGGAAGGTGATTTAATGAAAACATTGCTTGGAGGAATTCTTATAGGTTTTGCAAATCTGATACCAGGTGTCAGTGGTGGTACGATCGCAGTTGTGCTAGGTGTGTATGAGAAGATAATAAATGCAATTGTTTCCTTAATGAAATTGAAAATCTCGAAAGATCAGGTTATTTTTCTTATTCAGCTAGCTGCTGGTATAGGAGTTGCATTGTTAGCCGGTTCAAAACTGATGAGTTATTTACTATCCTTTTATCCAGCTGTAGCTTATTCAGCCTTTTGTGGGCTCGTTCTAGGTACATTGCCAGATTTCTACAAGCAAATTCCAAAACTTAGGACTATTTATGTGTTGATCGGTGTTACAGTTTTATTAATTGTCGAATTTTCCAAAACAGCGACACTTAATCTTGGCAAGCCAGCATTGTTCATCGGCGGTATACTTGCAGCCATAGCAATGGTTCTCCCTGGTTTGAGTGGGTCGTTGGTAATGTTAATCTTCGGAATCTACGAGAATGTCTTGACTGCTTTGACTACTCTACAACTGTCTGTGCTTATCCCCTTTGGAACAGGAGTAATACTTGGAATAGCAATTGCTATAACAGGGATGAGATACTTGCTCAAGAATTTTAGGAATCAAACTTACAATTTAATATTGGGACTGCTCTTAGCTTCGATTATAAAGATTCAACCTTTTGACAAACAACAAATGACCGTATCAGTAGTCATTCTGTCTTTGCTAACCATAGGCGTTACTGGTTTCTTATCCTTCTCCATGTCAAAGAAATAAAGCTGTTGAGAAGTTATTAGTTGATTATGTTATAATGTAAAAAAAGGAGGGGGGAGCATGAAAAGCGGTAAAATTGTAATCGTTCTGCTCTTACTGATTGGTGCAATTACCTTCGCTAAGACTTACACGGTTGGGACAAGCGCAGATTTTCCACCATTTGAGTACATCGAAAACGGACAGTTTGTGGGATTCGATATGGATCTTATTCGTGAAATTGCAAAAATTGCTGGTTTCGAAGTGAAATTTGTCGACATGAGCTTTGACTCATTAATACCTGCATTGAGAGCTGGACAAATTGACATAGCCATTGCAGGAATGACAATAACGGACGAGAGAAAGCAGGTAGTGGACTTTTCGATACCATACTGGACTGCCGACCAGAGTATTGTAGTTAGAGCCGATTCAGATTTAAGTATAACTGTACTGTTTGGAAAGTACAAAATAGGTGTACAAACCGGAACAACAGGTGACCTTTGGTGCAGCGATGAACTGGTTGCAAAAAACATCCTTCCTGAGAAAAATTTGAAAAGGTACGATACGTTTATCCTGGCTTTGAGCGATTTGTTGAACAAGAATATAGACGCAATTGTTCTGGATTCACCTGTTGCAAACAGGTTTGCAGCTACGAAACCGGTAAAAGTTATTGGCGTTATAGTAACAGGCGAACAGTACGGTATCGCCGTTAAAAAGGGCAACAGCGAGTTGCTAAAAGCTATAAACAACGCCCTGAAAGTTTTACAAGAAACCGGAAAAATTGCTGAGTTGATAGACAAATACTTCTGAAAAGAGTGGGGGGTTCGGCTGTAGAAAAGTTCCTTTTGGTCCTTAATTCCTTGCCTGTGCTTTTGAGGGGCACACTTGTCACCGTACAATTGACTTTTTATAGTCTAATTCTCGGCTTAACAATAGCTATACCTGTAAGTTTCTTCCAAGTTTACGGTGGCAGTGTTGCCCGTTTCTTTAGCTCGCTGTACGAGAGGATCTTCAGAAGTATTCCTCTTTTGGTTCTTTTGATGATCCTCTTTTACGGTTTACCAGAGTTCGGAATCAGGTTGAATCCGTTTCTGGCTTGTATTGTTGGTTTGGGTATACGAAGTTCTGCTTATCAGTCTCAGATATTTAGGGGAGCGATTCTCTCCGTAGGTAAGGGGCAAACGCTGGCTGCACTATCATTAGGAATGACTCGAATGCAAACCTTCCGATACATTATCTTTCCGCAAGCACTTCGCTTTTCGATAGCTCCCTGGACAAATGAACTGACCGTTGTCTTGAAAGATTCCTCAATGGCGTATGCTCTGGGCGTAGTTGAATTGCTTAGGCAAGGGAGTTACATCGTGGCAAGAACTTATGAGCCAATGATCATTTTCATGACCTGCGCGGCTATTTATTTGATACTAACGCTATCATCCAACAAACTCATGGGATTGATGGAAAAGCGGTTGAGAATACCCGGATTTGAAATAAAGGGAGAGGTTCAATGAACATACCCATTTTGAGAGTGGAAAATCTCAAAAAGAGCTATGGTGCTACAACGGTTTTGAACGGTGTTAGCTTCGAAGTTCACAGAGGAGAAACGAAAGTTATAATAGGCCCAAGTGGTACAGGTAAGAGTACATTACTTGCTTGCATAAATAGGCTTGTTGAACCAGATGAGGGGAAGGTCTATCTTGAAGGTGAAGAAATAACACATGCAAATGCTGTGAAAATGAGACAGAAGATAGGATTCGTTTTCCAAGATTTCAACCTCTTCAACCATTTGACAGCTCTCGACAACGTGAGGATAGGTTTGATCAAAGTCCAAAAAATTACAAAACAAGAAGCAACGCAAATAGCGATGGAACAAATGAGAAAAGTCGGTTTGGCTGAGAAAGCCCATCTTTACCCGTCTCAACTTTCTGGGGGTCAGAAACAAAGGGTAGCTATTGCAAGAGCGCTTGCTATGAGACCGAAATTGATGCTCTTTGACGAACCTACATCGGCTCTTGATCCAGAACTCATTGGTGAGGTTCTTTCCGTCATGGCTGACCTTGCCGAATCCGGAATGACGATGCTTGTTGTAACGCACGAACTTGGTTTTGCTAGGACGGTTGCTGACGAGATAATCTTTATGGAACATGGAGTCATAGTGGAACAAGGGCCTCCAGAAGACTTGTTCACAAACCCAAAAAAGGAAAGGACGCAAACATTTCTAAGAAAGCTTACCGAACTCTATGGGGAGAAGGCAAAATGAGTTTCTTTCAACTAGCCGTTTCATGGTTACCAAGGTTACTCAATGGTTTAACTGTAACGGTGTATATGACGATAATTGCTTCGACAGTTGGTCTGGCGCTTGGAATTTTGTTATGCCTCGGAAGAATCTATGGAAACAGATTTCTCAGATTTCTTTCAGCGGCTTTCATCGAGCTGATTCGTGGTACCCCAATGCTTGTGCAACTTTTTATTCTGTATTACGGTTTGCCTGTTTATGGGATCAGGTTATCGCCTTTAGTTGCCGCACTAGTAGGTTTTTGCATTAACAGTGGAGCCTACCAAGCCGAATACATACGTGGTGCAATACAATCAATAGGGATAGGTCAGTACAAAGCAGCACTATCAATCGGAATGACAAAATGGCAAGCTGTTAGATTGATAATACTTCCTCAAGCTTTACGTAGAGTAATACCATCTTGGACCAACGAATTCATATATCTTTTGAAATACACTTCTATGGCATACATAATTGGAGCTCCAGAAATGATGGCTCAAGCTAAATTCATCGCTAGCCGAAACTTTCAATTTTTTGAAGTCTATCTTGTAACAGCTCTTATATACCTTGTAGTAGTTTGGTTTGCGACAAGTTTGCTTTCAAAGCTTGAGAAAAAATTTAGAATTCCAGGTACAGTCGTTTTTGAAAGATAATCTATTCCATAAGCTCTTTCAAAACCATTGGCTCGATTCTGAACGGAGAACCACGTCCCTGCAAAAAATGGTGCTTCTCGAGTAAATGTATTGACAAATCACTCACCATTAAAGAAATCTCTTTGTCGATTCTTTTTATCAGCATTGTTCGTTTTCTAAAAATGCCATCCTTGAATGGACACGGTAGGAAACCTCTTGCTTCAAAAAGTTGTATTTGCCACTTGTCAAGTGTTACTGGTTCGCCAAGGCCTTTCACAGCTTCGTTCATCATTCCTTTTAGCCAATCAGCCACTTTTTGAAAATCTAGTCCCAAGGATGCCATAACCTGTTCATCGTTAGTTATTATGTCCAAAAGATTCCTATCGTCGTCTCCGAGAAAACCTACTGAGCTTATAACACCGGGCTTCATATTTTGCTGTGCTTCCATATATTCTGGTGGCATCTTCATATAGCTCGATCCTCCTTAAGCAAACTTATCGTAATAAATTTTTTCTATCGCGATGCCATTTTTAGTCATTGTTTCTATTGCTGCGTTAATCATCCCGGGGCTACCACACAAATAGCCTTCCTTTTCGACATCAGTGCGAATAACTGTCTTGAAATATTTTTCGAGTACCTGAGTGATTAAACCAACCTCGCCTTCCCATTTGTCCTCTGGTAATGGGTTTGACAAAGCCGGTATGAAGTGAAAAACTGGCCATTTTCGCTCTAACTCCCTGAAGATATCAACATAAAAGAGGTCCTTCACAGAACGTGCACCAAAGAAGTACCATATCTCTCTTTCGTTGACATTCTTCTCATAAAGATCAAATAAAATTGATTTGATTGGTGCCATTCCACTTCCGCCGGCAACAAATATCATGGTTGCTTTGCTATCTCTTGCATAGAACTCGCCAAACGGTCCTGTGAAATCAACTTCTTGGTTTTCTTTCATATACTTGTGAACATATGTTGTGGCTGCTCCACCTGGAACTAACCTTATCAAAAGTTGAATTCTGTCCCGAATACTTGGAGGAGACGAGATAGAATACGCTCTTTCAACTGGTTCTTTTATTTTGTCGTATGGTGGTATCCTCAACTGGATGTATTGTCCGGCCCTAAACTCAATTTCTGATGGTTCAATCAATTTCAGCGTTAATTCCTTAATATCATAGGTAACATCAATAATTTTCTCAACTGTGGCTCTGAATTTTTTGGCATATAAAAGTTCTTCAGGAATTTCAATCTCTAAATCTTTCTTGACCTTTACTTGACAAGATAGTCTCACATTTTTTGCCATCTCATCTTTTGAAATATATGGAACCTCAGTGGGAAGATATGGTCCAACATCTGATAAAACTCTTACCTTGCAAGCTCCACAGCTTCCCCTACCTCCACAAGCTGAAGGTACGAATACACCCAAGGAGCTTAGTGTAAAAAGTAATGGGGCACCTCCTCGAGTAGTTAAGGTTTTTCTTTTGTTTATGGTTATTTTCACTTCACCGTAATTGTTCACTATAGCGTCTATCAAGACTATCAGAGCAGCAAGAAATCCACTTAAAACTGCCACAAGAATCGGTGCAGCAAGAATCTGCATCTTGTTTCACCTCACTGAACTTTTATCATCCCAGCAAATCCCATGAAAGCCATGGCCATAATCCCAATTGTAATCAGTGTTAAGGCTGTTCCCTTCAATCCCGCCGCTACAGGGTTATTATCAATTTTTTTCCTTATCGCTGCGAGTAGAACTATTGCTAGCCACCAGCCCAAACCACTTCCTAGGCCAAAGACTAATGACTGAATAAGGTTGTAATCTCGAAGCTGCATGAACAAAGCAACACCAAGAATTGCACAATTAACTGTTATTAGAGGCAAAAAGATTCCAAGGTTCATGTAAAGTACGGGTGAGATTCTATCTATCAACATTTCTAGAACTTGAACAACCGCAGCAATGACAATTATGAATATAATATATCGCAGATACTCAATGTTGAAAGGCACAATAATGTAATGATATACGAACCAGTTCAAAGTAGTTGTTATAGTCATGACGAAAGTTACCGCCATTCCAAGACCATTTGCAGACTTTAAATCTCTTGAGATCGATATATAAGAACACATGCCCAAGAAATTTGTCAAAACTATGTTACTGGTGAAAATCGATGCAAAAAGTAGAGCGACAGGATCAATTTTCATTTCTTTTCACCAGCCTTTACCACAAAAGATTTAAATATCCAGAGCAATATGCCGAGCAAAAAGAAGGCACTTGGGGCCATCACCATTATGGTCCATGTTGTAAAATTCAAGGGCATAATCCTCACACCAAAAATAGTCCCAAAGCCAAGCAATTCCCTTACAAAAGCAATAATAACCAGGATCATCATGTACCCTGCTCCAGCCGTTATGCCATCCCATAAAGCTAACAAGGGGCTGTTGGACTGAGCAAATGCTTCTGCTCTTCCCATGATGATACAGTTGGTTATGATTAAACCAACGTATGGGCCCAGAGCTTTGCTCACTACTGGCAAATAAGCTTTGAGAAAGATGTCTATTATGATTACATAAAACGCTATGATTAAAGTTTCTACCATCATCCTCACTTTTCTCGGTAAAAAGTTTTTTAACATTGAAACCGTGAAACTAGATAGACCTGTTACAAGCGTCACACCAATGGCCATGATCACTGTGTTCAAAAGATTGTTGGTCACTGCTAATGTTGAACAAATACCAAGGACTTGGATCAGTATTTGGTTCTCGTAAATGATATTCTTCTTTGCAATTTTAATCAGATCAGTCATTTTCACCACTCCCCATGGCTTTTCTGACCTGAATAATTGCATCATTGATGATTCTCTCAACTGCTCTTGAAGTGGACGTTGCACCAGTTATGGCATCAAATCTTCCGCTTTCTGGGTCATAATCTCCGCCTCCACCAAGTCTTAAGGAAAAACCTTTCTGTGGAATTCTCTTACCCTTGAACTGATCTTTAAACGCTTTTTCTGTTATTCTTCCTCCTAAGCCTGGTGTCTCATTTTGCTCGATGAAATCAATACCAACAACTCTTTCTAAGTTCTTATCAAAAGCGATCACACCTTGAATTCTGCCCCAAAGACCACTCCCTACGAAAATATACGCTATCATTTCCTCACCGTTTTTCGACATTCTATAAATGTTCATATCATTCACGGTCTCTAAGCGGACCCTTTCCTCGTAAATCCTCAAAGCTTCTGCATCGGTTCGGTATTGAACGCCAAAAGCACTCAAAATAGCCTTAATTTGGAACAATCTTTCGTTTTGTTCAATTCTCTTCAGTGTTCCAAAGTTAATTATGGAAAGAACCAAAACAAAAGTGAAACTTACGATGAAAGTAAAAAGAATCGTGAAAAACCTTGAATCTTTGTTCATGTTTTCACCTTCTTACTTACTTTTATTTCATCAAGAATAGAAGCAAAAGTGTTACCAATCAGAACACCGAAACTCGTTCCTTCTGAAAACAGTCCAAAATTCCTCACAATCATTGTGACACACCCTATTATGATTCCATACAAGACCTGTGATAATCGTTTTTTGGGTGCGGAAACCGGATCAGTAGCCATAAAAACTGCCACAAAGAGGAAGCTTCCCGATAGTATCGACGGAAGCAGAGGAACCCCAGCTTTGAAAACATTAAGTACGAAACCAAACAATGTCGCGGAAGCAATTGTAGAAAGAATAATTCTCCAGCTTGCAGTTCCAGTTATTATAAGGTATATTGCGGCAGCTATAATCAGCAGAACTGGACTTTCGCCGATCGAACCTGCTCTCAAGCCAATTAACAAATTCATTACATCAACAGATTCTCCAGCTCTCAAAATATCAAGTGGTGTCGCAGAGGTTACAACATCAGTTCTTGGAATTATCCATCCGGTTGTCATATACATAGGAAAAGTTATGTATACAAACAAGCGTCCCACTATCGCAGGATTGAAAACGTTTCGTCCGAAACCACCGTAGACTTCCTTTGCTATGAAAACGCCAAAAAAACTCGCTATACCGGCTATCCACAAAGGAGTAGCTGGAGGCATAGAAAGAGTTAAAAGTGAGCAAGTCACGAGAACAGCTTCGCTCACATTCTTTCCTTTTCTTTTTTCAACGATATACTCTGTAAGTACACCAACAGTAAAGATTACTACACTGAACCATAGCACACGAGCACCATACAAGAAAAATGAGAAAACGTATATCGGAATAAGAGAGTAGAGAACTTTTCTCATCAAAGGTTGCTTCTGAAAAAAAGCCATCTCCATTCCCCCTGTGTGCATGCATCCCATTTTCTATATTACACTAATTCAATTCTATTACAAAATGAATTTGTATCAAAGTAGCTATTCTATGTCACTCCACGTAGTACTTTTTGTTCTAAGGCAGTGATTAGCAAACGCCACCTCGTTGTAGAGTTTTAATATAATTAGATTTAATGTAATTAGAATCGTAGTTTCTTTTTCAAAAGGAAGTGTAAGATGAATAAGTTCCAAAAGACCATCCTTGTACTAATGATCTTTATTTTGGGTTGTACTGTAAAACAAGGTTCACACATAAATTATAAACAAGCAATGCGAGATTTCGTCCAGGCTATTAGCTCTTATGCAAAAGGAATAAAAAGTAACTTTGTGATCATTCCTCAAAATGATCACTTGTAACTGAAAATGGTGAAATAACTGATCCAGTAGCAAAAGAATATCTTCAAGCAATTGATGGAATAGGCCGAGAGGACCTCTTTTACGGATACGACGGAGATGATGTACCTACCCCACAATCTATCCAGAATACAATTATTCCCTTCTAGATATTGCTAAAAGTAATGGTGTCAAGATCTTGGTCATTGATTATTGTTCTACCCGTTCTTTTGTCGATGATTCCTACAGTCAAAGTGCGAAAAGAGATTATATCTCGTTTGCAGCAGATCGCAGAGAATTAGATGACATTCCATCCTATCCTTCTACTCCATATAACGTTAATGACTCTGATGTTTTTTCCCTAAAAGAGGCCAAAAATTTTTTTATATCTGATTAATCCTAGTTCTTATCCCACAAAAGAAGCTTTTCTTAACGCTATTCGAAGTACCAACTATGACGTGGTTATCATAGATCTTTTTTGTAAGAATACCGCTCTCACCAGTGAAGACGTTTCCTCCCTAAAAGCAAAAGCTAATGGAAGTAAACGTCTTGTAATTGCCTATTTAAGCATTGGAGAAGCAGAAGATTACAGATACTATTGGAAAGAAGAATGGAATACAAATCCTCCTTCCTGGTTGGTGGAGCAAAATCCCAACTGGCCAGGAAACTACAAAGTAAAGTACTGGGATAAGGAGTGGCAAAGTATCATTTATGGAAATGAGAATTCCTACCTGGAAAAGATCTTAGACTCAGGATTTGACGGAGCATATCTCGACGTTGTTGACGCCTTTCAATACTTCGAAGAAAAGTAAAAAGTCCAGAATCTTAAAGGATATTTTGTATATCATCGTCTTGGAACCATTTTATAAAAAGAGTAGTATCAGCTTTTCTCCTACTTAGAGAAGCGAAAATCAGCAGAAAGTAAATCAATAATCAGTAGTGCCAAATAAAAATACTCGAAATTTAATGTATTATCGCATAAATAAAAATATCTAAAACTTCACGCTGTTTTCCCCAAACCTTTGCTCGCATGATTCGTTTTCTTTTGAAGGTTCCAAAGTTTTCTCTGGTACTCAGCAATTTTTTGTCTTATGTGAAATAAGTCCATAGCCTTATAAAACCTTCTCAAGTATTTTTTGTCTTGCTTAGAGGATCTCTAAAGCCTCTGTTACTAAGTTTTAATATCATTATGTTTCTTTTTTCCTGCGCTTTTGTTTCTTTCTCTCTTTCATCTTCATGACTGGTCAAAAAAGTCGGTGTAAGCCGGAGATACGTATAAAATCGGTTCAAATAAGACACTTCTTCATTTGTATCACACCTAACATTCTGACGGACTGTGAAATAGTTCTTCTGCTCAACGTAGCGTTTATAATTGGAACGGGATGTAAATCTTAAGTGGTTTTTTTTCACAGCAATCGTGTATGAGATGATTCAATACCAGCAACAGAATCAAGTCCAAGTAATTCATAGAGAAGCCTTATTCTGATTTTTTCTACCAGCTTCTCTAATCCGTTTGAAGTTTCGTTTTTAATCGGTATAGGTTCCATCCAATCACTGCATATAGTATCCAACATATTCAATGCTGGAGCAAAGTCTCTTCTACCGTTGCCTCCGACGTGTGCTGAAAGATCAATCTCGGTGAAACCGGGCGATTTTCATCCTACCATGCGCGAGGAGTTATTTGCTGCTTTAGTGATTTTCCAAGTTTTGTACCTTTGATGACTGCCTCAGTGATCCCGAACATCCGCAACGAAGTTTATTATTAAATCAATTCCCCGACTTATTCAAAAGTGAACTCGAGCGAGAGCAAAGAGCCTATCAAGAAGGTTATTTTTTAAAACGGTGGTGGT
>JBEPZZ010000006.1:61657-62107 GCA_041640575.1 Pseudothermotoga sp.
GATATTGGAAGTACTTGACTGACACAGGTTCTCTATATCCCTAGGCCACCTCAAGCGCCTGCTTTTTAAGGTGGTATCTAAATTTCATTTAAAATCGGCTTTAAGCGTTTCCCATACATGTAGTTTTCAGTTTCCCAGATCCCTTTTAGTGCTTTTATTTCCTCTTACTAATATTTTTCCTTCCTCCAGGTTTTTTGTACGTTTTGGTTATATCAGCTTTAAAGTAATTTTTTCTTGCCAACATATACTGTTTTTCCATACTGCCTCAGAATTCTGGCAGTATAGTTTCGATTCTTTGAATCTGCTGTTCTCATGAAATAATCCAATATCGCTATTTTATCCTTTTTTCTGGCCTTTTGATAGTCTTTTACCATTTCTCATCAAATAGGTTTTCTTTCAAGCATCACTAACCTCACTTTCAGCCTCGGGTTCCTTCAAATGAACTATTAA
>JBEPZZ010000007.1:0-59598 GCA_041640575.1 Pseudothermotoga sp.
CATGACAGGCGGCATGAAAATTCCACCTGTGGATGCGACAGCTTCAACCGCACCAGCAAATTCTGGTTTGTATCCAAGCTTTTTCATCATCGGTATTGTAAAAGAACCCGTTGTAAAAACATTACTTGCTGCAACGCCACTTATCATTCCAAAAAAGCCGCTCCCTAAGACAGCTACCTTTGCAGGACCTCCTGCACTCTTACCTACCACTTTACTTGCGACTCTGGTTAGATAGTCACCTATTTTGGTTATTTCAAGTATGGCCCCAAGGATCACAAACAATGCTACGACAGTTGCGGAAATACCAGTGATACTTCCATAGATACCAGAATCTGTAATCAGATAGTGCATCTCTATTGTCCTTGAGAATTTCAGTGGGCGGTTATAAAAGATTCCAGGTAGATATGGTGCTAAGTACACATAGCCTATCAAGATGGAAACAAGCACAGTCATTGCGGGCGCAACAGCACGCCTTATTGCTTCCAGCAAGAGTAGTATATTAAGCGCGCCTAAAATGATTTGAGTAGTTGTCAAAGGCTCAACAAACTCGAATCTCATGTTAAGAGCATTGTTGTTGATTATTAAATACAATGGCGGAAAGACGGCAAGAATAGCTAGTAGAGCGTCAACTATTGTAAATCTGTCTTTTGGGGATTTTTTGGTTGCGGGATACAGCAAAAATGCCATTGGTAGCAAGAGAATAATATGTAGACCGCGCTGCAATCTCGGCTGAAGAATACCAGTAGCAGCAGTATAAAGATGAAATACGGGGGCGGCGAGAAGCCACCCTCCGACAACGAATCGCTGCCATCCTTTGAGGACTCTCATTCAATCATCCTCTCTGCTAGACGGTCGAAACTCATTTCGTGTATCCTGCTTCTCTGTAATATCTTTCGGCACCAGGATGCAAAGGTACCGCGACATTTTTCCAACCAGTTTCCGGCTTGAAAGTTTTGTTTGCTGCATGAGCTTGATACAGTTCTTGAAGGTTTTCGCACAGAATTTTGGTGATCGTGTAAACCACTATTTCTGGTACGTTCGCGTTGACAAGCAGTTCCCCTGCTGTTGCAACTGCTGGAACATCTACATCCAGGTCAGCATACGTACCTTTCGGGATCACACATAGTCCAGTAGCTCGTTCCACTGTTCCCAAAGTTCTATGCATTTCATCAATGCATTCTGCAGATACGGCTAAAAGTGTTGATTTTCTTGAAAGAAACATTTCTGTAACAGCGGCAGCAGGTAAAGAGAGATGTGTTACTACAAAATCAACATGACGGTCTTTGTAAAGACTGATCATATCGGCGTAAACTGCATGGAAATATTCGCCTCCAGCTTTCTTGATGTCGTCAAGTTTTACACCATAGAATCCAAGAATTCTTTCGACAATCGGAAGGTCAGAGGTACCACGCATCGGTACAGCTATCCTTATTTTCTTTCCGGCTTTAATCATGTTTGCGAGTTCTTGAACCGATGTTATACCTGTTTCTTTTGCAGCAACAAAGTGAATGTGGTAGAATCCAAAGAATCCGCCTATGGATCTCACATTTGGGTTGGTTTTCTCATATAGTGGTGGTGTTCCTTCCAAAGCCATTCTGTCAACGAAAGTTATACCCCAGCCAAGGTCTGCTTCGCCCGAAGAAACAAGTACGGGGTTCACTACTCCACCTCCAGGTACGACTTTAATTGTGATCCTGGGTTCTTTTGAGTTGATAAGGCTAGCAACTGCTCCTGCTTGAGCGTACCAACCACCACCTACACCACCGGCTGTCCAAGTCAAAGTGACAGGTTTCAATTCCTGAGCAAAAACCAAGGAAATCAGCAGAATAGTACAAATTGCTGTGAATTTTCTCATCATCCCACCTCCTCGCGATATTTATTTTGTATAGTATGTTCTTTCGATCCGACATTACTTTGAAACCTTGATGGACTGTATTGAGATATGTCAAATTCCAAGGCTTTACCGCAAACAAGTTCTGAAATAAGTTTTCCCGTAATAGGTGCCAGGGCAATTCCGTCTCCTTCATGTCCTGTTGCTACGAACAAGCCTGGATTTCTCGGGTCCTCACCTATAATGTACTTTTTGTCTGCACAGGAGGGTCTCAGGCCAGCAAAAGATCTTATGACCCTTATACGCTCAAAAACCTTTGGAAAGAAATGGTATGCCCTTGCAGCCAAGGCTTTAAATGCTTCGTAAGTTGTGCGCCTATCGAACCCTACGTATTCACGTGTGCTACCAATAAAACAATTTCCGTCTCTTGTCATGGAAAATGCAAATCCAAGGCCCAGCCTTCGAGATGTTTCATCTCTGTGAAATTCAATGAGATGTTTTGAAATTATGTAATCAGCATCCCACAAATTTGTGTCGCCGAAAGGTTTCAATGGTTCTGTAACAAGAATCTGTCCTCTCTTGGGCTCAATTGGTAAATCTAGTTCGACGAACTTAGTCAGAAACGGAGTCCACACACCCGCCGCGATAACCACGCAACTAGCGAAAAATTCTTCGTTCCCCATTGTTGAAACCTTCCAGCCAAAAGTCTTTTTGTCCAAGCTAGTTACTTGAGCCTTTCTTTTCAGAATGACTCCTTGTTTTATGCATGCTTTAGCAAGAGCATACATGGTTTTCAAGGGATTGACTTGAGAGTCTTCAGCACAGTATGTAGCCGCAAAAACACTATCGGTGAGGAAAGGTTGTTTCTTTTTTATGTGTTTCTTGTCGAGAAAATGTATTTTGAGACCGGTTTGAGCTTGTTTGCTGACAAAATCTTCGATAACTGGTAATTGTTCTTGTCGATCAAGTACTATCATTCCACCGCGTGTTTCGAGCTCTATGGCGTCAGGTAGTTCTCTACTTAATGAACGGTAAAGTTCGAGACTTCTTATTGCCAGTTGAACTGGAAGTCCTGGAGCCTTCGATTGAAGTAAGATCATGTGATCACAAGCTCCAGACGTACCAGACCCTATATCCTCTTTTTCAAGAATTAAGATCCTTTTCCCCGCTTTGCTTAGATAATAAGCGCAAGATAATCCAATGATACCAGCACCTACAACAATAACATCAAAACCGCTTTTTTGCATAATTTCACCTACAGTTTCGAGACTTTCTACCAATTCCAGCTATCCGGTAAAATATATCCTTCAGCAACGATTCTCGCGTCTCCTTCTAAAGAGATATGGATTATCTTTTGATTTTCCATCTTGAAGTCAACTTTCAGTACACCACCAAGAACTTTTACAATGACGGGTGGTTTTACTCTTCCCAATAGTGCGGAGATGATTGAGCAAGTCACTGATCCAGTTCCGCAAGCATAGGTTTCATCTTCAACTCCTCTTTCGTAAGTTCGAACACCGATAGTATGCTCATCGTATATTTGCGCAAAATTGACATTCGTACCATTTGGAAATATTCTAGTGCAATATCTGACTTTTTGTCCCAGTTCAGTAATGCTTTTGCTACTCATTGAGAAAACATTGTCCACATGAAAAACAGTGTGGGGAACGCCAATGATAGCAAAATGGTATTCTTCAAGTTCGTCGGAAAATTTGTAGTTTTGATTCAGTTGTATCTTCGAAAGCTCAACGTCCGGGAATTTCACCCGGACGTTTTCGCCCACAATTTCGGCTCTGTAAAGTCCCGATTTAGTTTCGAAAACCATGTTTTCCCTTGCGACACCATTTATATAAGCAAATTTTGCTATGCACCTTGCCCCGTTACCACACATTTCGGCTTCTGTACCGTCACTGTTAAAATATCTCATCGAAAAGTCAGCTTTATTAGAGTTTTCCAAAATGAGTACCCCATCTGCTCCTAGGGAAAATCTTCGATCACATACCTTTTTTGTAAAGGTTGATAGATCGAGTTTGTCGAGCATACCATCGCGGTTGTCAAAGACTATAAAATCGTTTCCGGCTCCGTTCATTTTTTTGAAAGCTAACCTCTGCATAAAGCACCCCGCGCATCCTATTTGGAAGCACAAATATTAGTGTTAAATCAATTCGCTGTATTTAGCAACAATTTCGATTAACCTTACCAAGCCTCTAACTGCAAGCCTCGCGGCATCCTCGATTATGTCCCCGTTTTCATCAGTTGTACCAAGCCCAAGTGAAATGAAGATATTTGCATCATACGCTATGGTCTGGATTATTCCCATAGCATCTGTGCCACTTTGAAGTATGTTGGTACCTGCATACATGTCTTCTATAGTGAATATTGGGAATGGTATTCCTTTTTCCCAGCAGTCATCGTAGTTAACTTCAACAGCAGCAGAGTTATAACTCTTCGAAATCTTGAAAATCGGTCTTAGTTTTCCATCAAGCTTATCAAATTCCTCGACAGTTATTTCGTACAGTCTATCCACGGAGGCTTTGAGTTTTTCTCCTTTTTCCCTTAGAATTCTCAACGCTGCCACTGCACCAGCTAGAGCTTCTTTTCCCGGGTCGAATGTCACATAAGCTGCCTTTCCATAGGATGACCAAGTACCGTATCTGTCACCATGTGTGCCCATTGCTCTTCTCAAAGAAACCATGACATCTTCCTTACCAATTATCAATCAACAGGTAGGTGCACCCGCAGCTTTATCCATACTATAAGTCATAACCCATGCACCAGTTTTTCTTGGGTCTGTTCCTATGAATGGCACTCCCCATGCGTTGTCAACTATATATGGAACATTGTACAAGCAAGCAAGTTCTCCAATTTTCTTCTGAAGTAATGGTGTACCATCATTGTCTTTATCGCCGTATCCATAACCAGCAGTATCGTAACCCAGTGTTGTGAAGCCTGCCAATGTATCAATGTATCTCTCGGCTGTTTCCTTAATCTTTTCGGCTGTTGCAAGTGCATTTACACCACTCAAAAGTACCGCAGGATGATACTTGATACCGTGAGCTACGTAACGTGCACCAACCATAGGAACAATGATTGTGTCAACATTTTCAAGCCTTTTGCCATAAAATCCAAGTTCTCCTGCCGTGCATCCTCTGTCAGCCAGTATGTCTTTATAATACGGTGGAATTGGTCTACCATAACCTCCATGGTGATGAATATGCCTTTCGTAAGGTATTACGTAACGACTTCTGTATTTTTCTCCTCTTCCCGTAAGTGGTGGCGCAACAAGTACGTCAAAACTCAACCAAAGAGCGGCTTCGCATGTACTTACAAGCAGAGCGTCATATTCATCGCCATAGTAATCTTTAACTATATCCCTGATTTCATCTGCAAAGACCTTGTTCGGTATAACCTCTCTCGCTACGGCACTTATAGCTTCGTCAACTTCTTTGGTTATTAACCCATGGCAACCTGAAATAGCCCCGGTTAAGCCAAATTTCCCGCGCCATTCGTGTGGTATCCCGATTTCGTCGGCTGCTTTTTTTGCTTCTTCCATTATCTTTGGCATGGATAATTTCAGTTTCTTGTAAAGGTGATATCTGTATTTACTCATCTTTCTTCACCTCACTCTTTTAAGAAAATTATTAACTGCTCGAGATTGATACCCATTTCTTCACCGCTGATCCTCTTATCAGACTTGATAACTATGTTTTCATGATTTGGCATGTGAGTTTCATCGAATCCGGCTACCGTTCCAATAACCTGCCCATCCTGAAGCATTACCTTGTCACCGAAAACCAGCACACCAGGGATTAATATCTCAATGAAAGCCAAGTACGCCACTTTGTTGACTTCCTTTCCCGGAAATGCTTGTTCTTCGTCGGTAATTATCAGTTCGTGTATTTCGTATCTTCTCAAAGCTCTTGATTTTGGTGCAATCAATGAGAGTTTTCTGTTCTCAAGTTTATTTCTCAAAACAGCCACGATTCTTCCAACCACTGCAGTTTTCTTTGCGTATGGATCTTCCTTCATTAAACCGCTTGAGTATGGCTCAACCATTTTTCTCACCTTTGAAAGCTATCACTTCGATCTCGACTTGGGCACCTCTTGGAAGTGCCGAAACACTAACGAATGATCTTGCAGGCTTATGATCACCGAAATAGCGAGCATAGACTTCGTTAATTTGTGGAAAATCGTTTATGTTTGTAGCAAAAACAGTGGTTTTAACTACGTCTTTTAAGTCACACCCTGCCGCCATGAGGATAGCTTTTAAATTCTCAAAGATTCTTTCGGTTTGCTTTTTGATGTCTCCATTTACAATTTGACCCGTCGACGGATCAAGTGGTATTTGCCCAGAAACAAAAACAAATCCGTTAACCTCAATTGCCTGTGAATAAGGTCCTATTGCCTTTGGTGCTCCTTCGCTGCAAATCGTCCTCATTCAATCCCCTCCTTTACAGTGTTCTATTCTTTTTCGCTCTTGCCTCCCGCAGATATGCGTAGATTGTGAATTTTGAGTTTCCCATTTCCTTTGCCAAAGTATCTACCGCACCTTTAAGCAAAAAGAACCCCTTTTCGTCTAGTTTTTTTATCAGCTCGATTTTTTCCTCTTTTGTTGCAAATCTTAGAGGCTTCCCCGTGTTGTTTCTTACGTCATTAATAACTTCGAAGAGTAATTCATCGACCCTTTTAGCAAAGCTCTCATGTTCTGCTCCAGCTAGGTCTTCCAGGTTTTGAAATGTCAAGGCTTGGTCAACAATTTGCTTGCATATAGACAGTTTGGTTGTGTCAAAGTTGATGCACAGAAAACCAATTATTTTGCCAGTCTCGTCTTTAATGAAAATTGATGTGGATCTGAGAATTCGTCCATCAGAAGTTGTCGTCATGTAGTTTGGTACGTAATCGACATCTTTGAATTTGGGTGATTTGAGAAGGTAGAGACCGAAATCAGTTAATGGTGAGCCAACTGTTCTCCCAGTTACGTGACCATTCTCTATTGCAACAACAGAATGCTCTGGATCTGAAACATCATGCAAGACAATCTCATAATCTGGTCCGAGTGTAGCTGCTAAACCTTTAACAACAGGAATGAATGCTTTCAAGAATGGGTGAATTTTTTTCATTTTTCGACCCCCAACTAGTATACAAAATTTTGTATTCATATGCAACACATTTTTGTATAAGATACAAAAAGCTTTACGAAGAGCGCGAAAGTTCTGTTGTGGTTAAATACCTATTTTCTCAGAATAATCTTATTTTGTGTAGGAAAATCAAGGAATTTGACTGAAACACATTCTGACAGATACATAATTAATGTAATAATAATGGTAGAGGTGATAATTGTGCATGAACAACTATATCAGTTCAAGTATTCAAAACTGTGTGAAAGGGTCAAGCATGTACTTGAAAGAAAGAAGTTCGAGGTCTACATTGCAGGGGACAAGACAGAGGCAAGACAGATTGTGGAAAATTTGATAGCCGACGGAAGTGTTGTCAGCACCGGTGGATCTGTTACACTCGTTGAAACAGGGATAATGGATTTACTTAGAAGTGGTAAATACAAATTCTTGGATCGTTACAACGCTCCAGACAGAAGAAAAGTTGAAATTGAGGCTATGAGCAGTGATTACTATCTTTGTAGTGCAAACGCCATTACGATGAATGGCGAATTAGTCTTTATGGATGGGTTTGGAAATAGAGTCGCTGCCGTAACCTTTGGACCGAAGAACGTGATTTTAGTTGTTGGTGCGAATAAGATCGTGAAGAATGTGGAAGAAGCAAGAGAAAGGATAAGGTATATAGCACCGATGAATGCAAAAAGGCTCTCATTATCAACGCCTTGTGCAATAAGCGGTGTTTGCGAAGATTGCGCTTCTCCACAAAGAATATGCAGACACTTCCATGTTATAAACGATTGTTATAACTCACCCGGTAGAATTAAGATAATTTTCGTGTTACAGGAGCTTGGGTTGTAATTCAAAGACTGATGGAAAAAGTATAATCGACTTGAGGATGATGCATATGGAAAGTTATTTGCTTGAAATTTACGAAAGATTGGTAAATACCGACACTGGATATGATATTGATTATCGAACCAAGTTGGATAGAACACGTTTTTTAGCTGATAAACTGAGAAAACTCGGTTTTTCGGTGCAAGAAGAGCAGGCCGCTCATGTAGCCTTTTTAGGTAAGCCACCTTATATTACTTTGATAGGTCATCTTGATACTGTTTTCAAAGAAGGTGAGTCGGCCAGAAGGCCTTTCACAATAAAAGATAACTTAGCTTACGGGCCAGGAGTTGCCGACATGAAAGGTGGCATTGTGACGCTACTGAAAGTGGTTGAGAAGGCTTTGGATTATGGAATGAACAACCTTTGTGTCATTTTAAATGTGGATGAAGAACTTGGTTCCAAGGATAGCAGAAAGACCTTTTACAAGTATGCGAAAGAGAGTAAATGCTGCCTTTCATTTGAACCTGGTGGAGAAAACCAGGAGCTGATTCTGACAAGAAAGGGTATTATCTCGACGAGTCTTTTTGTCAAGGGCGTTAAGGGTCATGCTTCAGAACTTGAGGAAGGTGCCAACGCAATTGTTGAAGCATCGAGGAAAATCAATGAGATTTACTCTCTGAATGGTAAGTTCGGAACTGTGACTCTAAATCCTACGATAATAAATGGAGGAGAAAAATCCAACATAACACCTGATTTTTGTAAAGTTTATTTTGATGTGAGATACTTGGAAAAACATGAATACGAGAACTGCAGAAAAACGCTTGAGAAAATATGTTCTTCTACAACAATTCCGGGTACAACTTGCCAGCTTGAACTCGACGAACGCCGACCCTCAATGACCCTACATCCGAAAATGAAGGAAGCTGTCGACAGAGTTCTACTTGATCTTGGACTCCAACTTGGTTTTGAACATTCTAATGGTGGTGCCGACAGTGCGTTCTTCTCCGAGCTTGGAGTTCCTACTTTGGACGGACTTGGAATTTGTGGTGGGAGAGTTCATTCAGAAGAAGAATTTGCGGTTTTAGATTCCTTCGAGCCCAGAGTCGAAGTAGCCTTTTCGCTTATGAAGTATTTTTGGAGGTGATAAGATGAAATTCGTCGATACAACACTCAGAGATGGCCATCAATCATTAATAGCGACTCGTATGTCGATTAAGGATATGATGCCAGCCCTTGAAGCAATGGATGAGATTGGATTTTATTCAATGGAAGTTTGGGGTGGTGCAACTTTTGACGTAGCTGTGAGATTCTTGAACGAAGACCCTTGGGAAAGATTGAGAAAAATTCGTGAGAAGATCAAAAATACAAAACTTCAGATGCTTCTACGCGGTCAGAATCTGGTTGGATATAGACACTATGCTGATGATACCGTGAGATTGTTTGTGAAAAAAGCAGCAGAGAATGGACTGGATATAATAAGGGTTTTCGATGCTCTGAACGATGAGAGGAATTTGATAATCGCTATCGACGAAGCGAAGAAGCAGAAAATTCACGTTCAAGGAGCTATTTCCTACACTGTCAGTCCTGTTCACACCTTGGAGTACTACATCGAATACGCACGAAAATTAGTCGAACTGGGCATTGATTCATTGTGTATAAAAGACATGGCGGGCCTTTTGGATCCAAGAACAGCTTACGCATTAGTGAGTGCATTGAAGAAAAACTTCTCCATACCAGTGGATATTCACTCTCATTGTACTTGTGGTTTTGCAGTCGGAAGCTATGAAGCCGCGATCATGGCTGGTGTTGACATAATCGATACGGCACTTTCTCCATTTGCACTTGGAACTTCGCAACCTGCCTTTGAACCTTTTTACTACACGCTGAGCAAATTTGGAGAAGTGCCACCAATGAAGTGGAATGTGTTGAACTTCCTGATTGATCATTTCACAAATGTTCGTGAAAAGTATTCAAATTTTGATGTCAAAATGTTGACCATAGATCCGAAGATTTTGTACGCACAAGTCCCAGGCGGTATGTATTCAAACCTAATCAAACAGCTACAGGAGCAGAAGATGGCTCATAAACTTAAGGAAGTGCTGGAGGAGATACCCCGTGTTCAGAAAGATCTAGGATATCCTCCTTTGGTGACCCCAACAAGTCAAATTGTTGGTGTACAGGCGGTTTTGAACGTCATCACTGGTGAAAGGTATTCGAAAGTTACAAGAGAAGTGAGAGATTATGTAAAAGGTCTTTATGGTAGACCGCCTGTACCAATCGATCCAGAGTTGGTTAAAAAAGTTCTTGGGGAAGAAAAGCCAATTGATGTCAGACCTGGGGAAGTTATTGAACCAGAATTAGAAAGAGCAAGACAAGAACTTGGATTACTGGCTAAATCAGATGAGGACGTTTTGATTTATGTCATACTCGGTGATGTTGGTAAGAGATTTCTCCAACGAAGGTATGTTGAAGAGTTAAAGATTGATTTTCAGCTAGTTGACGAAATTGGGGAACCAATTTACCCGGTATGATATATGGAATGGGAGTTGACGTTTTACAAATTGACCGTATAAATGAAAACATAGCTGAGAGAATTCTAGGCCCGCATGAGAAGCAGGAATTTGAACAGGTGAAAGACAAAAGAGCCTTTCTTGCCTCTCGTTTCGCGGCAAAAGAGGCTTTTTCTAAAGCTTTAGGGACTGGTATCAGAGATTTCTCGTTTCAAGATGTACAGATTGTTCACAACAAACTCGGTAAGCCTTTAATCATTTTTCACAGAGATTTTGGTGGATTTAATTTCGCTCATCTGAGCATTTCTCACGATTTTGTGGCTATAAGTCAAGTGATACTTGAAAAACGAGTTGGTAATGTTTACATTGGGGTTGGATCTAATCTTGGAAAACGGCTGAAGAATATTGAGGATGCTTGTTTACTATTGGAGAGACACGAGATAAAATTAGTTAGGAAATCTTCCATTTACGAAACCAAACCATACGGCAAAGTTGATCAACCTGATTTTTTAAATTGTGTTTTGGAAGTAGATACAAATCTATCTCCAATGAAATTGCTGAAAGTTCTACTTGAAATAGAGAAGCAACTTGGTAGGACCAGAACAGAAAAATGGGGGCCTAGAACGATAGATCTCGACATACTCTTGTATGGAAATCTTGTCTACGAATCTGAGGAACTGTTCATCCCACATTATGATCTTTTGAATCGAACGTTTTTCCTGATCCCACTTTACGAACTTGGGGTTCGTGAACATCCTATCAAAGGTGACTTTTACGGAAATTTGAAAGAAGGTGAAGGATGCAAATTTCTGACGAAGAATTGGTAAGCAAAATACTTGAAATTGAGAGAGAATTGGACAAACTTCTTGATGAAGAAAAGTATGAGGAGATGTTAGTACTTTTAGACAAGAGAGAAAGCCTCTTGAAAGAGCTTTCGAGCATACCAGCAGATTTAGCGAGTGGGATTCTACAATCTGATCAAATTAGGACCGAAAAAATAAAGCAAATGATGAATCAAACATCTAATCAAGCAAAGCAAATCAAATACAATGAGATTGGACTTAAAGGCTACAAGTCCTCGTATGAACAGCAAGAGAAAAACAAATTAGATCGGCGTTCATAAATGAATCAAAAGGCGCACCAGCCGGTGCGCCTTGTCGTTTCATCGGAATTTTTGCTTATGGGTAAATTCCTCTCATTCTTACAGCCTGTGCGACTCTGTCAATTGCGACAATGTAAGCAGCTGTCCTGAAATCTGTGTTGTATTTCTCTTTTGTCTTTGCAACTTCCACAAAGGCAGCTCTCATCATCTTACTAAGTTTATTTCTGACGTCCTCAAGATCCCAGAAGAAGAACTGCAGATCTTGGACCCATTCGAAATATGAGACAGTAACTCCACCTGCGTTTGCTAGAATATCGGGAATTACTGTGACACCTTTCGAGAGAAGAATCTTGTCAGCTTCAGGTGTAACTGGTCCATTTGCTCCTTCAACAATAAGTTTTGCTCTTATGTTTGGAGCATTCTTCTCCGTTATCGCGTTTTCAAGTGCAGCTGGGACAAGTATATCCACATCGAGTTCCAAAAGTTCTTCGTGATCAATCTGTTGAGCTTTCGGATAACCTTTGATCAATCCGTTGTTTTGATCTCTGTAAGCTATTAAATCGTTTACATCAATTCCCTGAGGATTATAATATGCAGCCGAGACATCGCTCACTGCAACAATCTTTGCTTTATAGTCTTCTTGAAGAATCTTTGCTGAGAAAGAACCAACATTCCCGAATCCTTGTACGGCAACAGTTGCCTTGGAAATATCTTTTCCAAGGTATTTACAAGCTTCAGATGAAATCACAGCAACTCCGCGTCCTGTGGCTTCATTCCTTCCAACTGAACCACCTAGTTCCACAGGTTTTCCAGTCACTACACCTGGTGCCATATAGCCAACATGCATTGAGTAGGTATCAACAAACCAAGCCATTACTTGAGCATTCGTGTTTACGTCAGGAGCTGGAATGTCTTTCTCTGGTCCTACGAAGTTCGAGATCTCGAAGAAAAACCTTCTAGAAAGTCTTTCAAGCTCGGATCTGGAAAGCTTAGTGGGGTCTACTTTTACTCCTCCCTTTCCACCGCCATATGGGAGATTGAGCAAGGAACATTTCCAGGTCATCCAAAAGGCAAGCGTTTGGACCTCTTCAAGTGTTACATCTGGGTGATACCTGATTCCACCTTTCGCTGGTCCCCTTGCAGTATTATGCTGACAACGGTATCCAGTGAACATTTCAACCCTACCATCGTCCATTAAGACTGGAAATTCTACAATTATTGTTCGCTGAGGTCTTTCCAGGAATTTTGCTATGTTGGCATCAAGTTTCATGACTTGTGCGGCATTTCTGAAGACCTCGAGCGCTTGTTCATACAAGGACTTAGCCATAAGAAAGCCTCCTTCCACGTAGGTAATGAATTACTATCATGTCACAGAATTTATCTTGTGTCGATTTGTTCACTATTTCACAAACTCATTATATCACTGCAAGCCAAGAAGGAGAAATCCATCTATTCTTACCAGTTCAGCAAAAATAGTCAAAATATATGGAATAATACCACACTTGCTCTTTTGTACTTATCTTTTCTCTTGTATGCATAAGTATGCTTATTGTTGTTTCTTGGAGCAAACTGCTCTAAAGACACTGTAAATCTTTTCATCATCAATATTAATAGCTTATTAATCGCATTCTATCAATGCGTACCTCAAGTTTGATTGATACATACCATATGTCACCAGTCTATAACCAATAGACTGGACCTTCTTCTTTAACGTTGGAAGATCCCAAAACACTCTGAAAGCAGGGTAGTACCATACCAAATCTGATTCGTCTGAAAGGTCTGGGAAAAAATGTATCAGCAAAACAGTCTTTGCTTTTATAAATTTTTCAAAGTCTGGCTGCTGATTGAGCACTGAATGCAAAATCTGGTTGTTTGATTTTTCATCCACTATTATTCCTAGTTCCTTCAAAATTGGATCGTACTCTTCTTGATTTTCAAAAATCTTCACATCATTCCATTTCAACTCTGCAAGAATGTTATACAAATCTTGCTTTCTATACTTCAATATTGATGTTTTATACGTCTCTTTCTCCCTTTTCTCGTATTCTTTCAGCGCTTCATCAGAAGGAAAGGGAGTTGCATATATAAAGCCTTCTTTTGAACGTTTCCAAACTCTCACCGGATGGATTATTCCCAAGCAGCTAATTTTTTCACTTATGTTTCCAACCCACACGATTTCATCGTTGTTCTTTGTCCAAGGAGGAACTATGCTTGGATAAAGGCCAGTGAAATTGTAAACACCAAGGTTTATATCAGCAAGCTTTTCGTTTGCCTCAACGGCTTTAATGTGGAACTCGAGAGCTTTTGCTTTGTCTTTTTTCTCGAAAATTTTTGCCAACCTATAGTAATACATAGGAAACTTCTCAGGACTTTTAATCCTTTCAAGAAGCCAAAGCTTTTTGTCATTGTCTTTGGTATGAATCGCTGATACATACAAAGCTACATCAGATTCAGATATCAAGAAAAGCTTATCTGCTTTATCTTCACAATACTTTGCAATATCAATGGGAAGTTCCAGACTTTCCATGTAAAATTTATAAAGTTCGTCAAAAACCCCATCAATTGAGGGATCAAACTTTGTTTTAAGATCATCTAATATTGGTTTTATGAACCTTGAAAGTTCTGGGAAAAGCTCAACTGATTTTCTGTAATTTCTTAATGCATCTAAAAACTTGGCTTGCTTAAGGTACAAATCACCAAACAAGGCGTGGATACATCCCATAAGATCCTGGTCGGCGTGTTCTGTTAGGTTCCTTAAGAACTGTTCTTTTTCGTCATCATTCAACAATGAGTAAATGAAAATCAATCCTCTTATTCTTTCTTTCTTGACAATATCTAGAAGATCTCCATGGTTTATGAATTTGAGTAGAAGATCTTTCTTAGTTTGAAGTCTTTCAAGAATAAGTTTTGAAAAGTCTGAAAGTTTAAATTGCAGCAGTAATTCGCTATGAAACACTGCTCTTTGCTCGGCTATTGCTTCAACTAGCTTATCCACTTTTACAGCTATCCGATTTTTTAAACAGTACTGCAGGATGTTTTTGGTACCCTCGATTATTTTAGAAAGATCCTGTGACGCAATTTCATCCAAGACAAGTTGAACAATTTGCTCGTTGGAAAAAGTTCCTTGGTTAGCCAATTTCGAGGCAATGTTGTTGAATGTAGAATAATCATTTGTCTTTAATGCCGCTAGGCAACCAAACAAATCTGCTGTGCTTATTTCTTTAAAGGACATTATTGTCCACTCAAATTTTTCAACGATTTTCGAAGCTTCATCAACTTTTTGAATGAATTTTTCCCTCCAACTTAATACTCCTTGCCAGTCTTGTTTTTTGTAACAAAGAAAAACCATCGCAAAGTAAGGATCTGGATATTTTGGAACTACACTCATAACTTTCTCAAGAAGTTCTTGTGCTGTTTCAAACATTCCAACAGTGGAGAGTTCCAAGGAAAAAATATACATGAATTCGAAAGCTATAGCAGGAACCTTTGAAGAATTCCTGAGAACCTGATAAGTCTCATACGCAACCTTGGATGCCAGATGCCTTTGTCCACCTATTCTTTCTGTCTTATAAAGTTGAATCAAATAGTAAAGCCTATCGTTCTCACTTTTAGTGTTTTCTAAATGCTCTTTTATCAAGTTTCTAGTGCGCTCGTACTTTTGTTTCTTCAGCTTTCTAGTCCAAATGTATCCATAATGCAATATGGAAAAATTCGCATGAGCAACCTTGGCTTTGTATACCGGTTGATTGTGTACGATATTCTGGTAGTAAACTGTTCCATTTCTAAAAATCCTTGGTGTTGAAGTAACTTCAGTTTTCTTTAGGTCCCAGTCAAGATAACTTATCGTTGGTAGATATATCGTGTTTACATCTCTTGGTAACTTTTCAAGAAATTTTCTTATGTTTACTTTAAATTCATCCGATACTTCTTCATCGGCATCAAGAATCAAAACCCACTCACATGTTGGATATTTCAAAGAATTGTTTCTCGCTTCTGAAAAGTCGTTTTTCCAAGGATGAAAATATACTTTGTCTGTATATTTTCTAGCAATTTCAACGGTCTTATCTGTTGATCCAGTATCAACTATTACAATTTCATCAGCTATGTCTTTTATGCTATTCAATGCTCTCTCAATGTTGTGCTCCTCATTTTTAACGATCATAGCTACACTTAGAAGCCTCATTCAATCACCTCGAATCAATTATAAAGAAAAAAGGCGGGCATCTGCGCCCGCCTTTCATTGTTAATTTAATTATCGCATCAATTGCAATACAGCTTGTGGTTGTACGTTGGCTTGAGCTAACATTGCCATGCTTGATTGCATCAGTATCTGCTGCTTTGTGAATTCCATCATTTCTTTTGCCATATCTGCATCTCTAATACGAGATTCGGCTGCTGTCAAGTTTTCGGCAGCTACTCCAAGGTTGCTAATGGTATGTTCAAGCCTGTTTTGAACAGCACCAAGTTGAGCCCTTGCAGTGCTAACTTTGTGAATAGCCGCATCAACCACCATAATAGCTCTTTCTGCGCTGTTTTGATTTGTAACATTCAAAGAAGTTGTTGAAAGACCAAGCGCACCAGCACTCATGTTATCAATTCCAGCAATCATATTGTGACCTTCGTTTGCACCAATCTGGAAAATGAGTTGATTAGCTGCAGTATAAACTGCTTCAACTCTTACAACTGCGCTGTCTATGACCTCTTCTTGTGGTAGCGCTCCACCAAACTGAGAGATGCTAAAGGCTGAGGAATTCCAATTGAATGTAATACCATTTACGGTGGTTGATCCAGCTGTGATACTTACTACCGCAGATGCTTGTATTACACCTGTTGAATCGAAGTGAATGATTCTAACTTGGATCTGTGCAGTGACATTCGAACTGAATTGTCCTACCTCGATGACATATGTTCCCTCTGAAGCAGCTGTGCTGACATTTCCAAGAGTGACATCGATGTTTCCGCCGGTGACAACTTTTGCATCAGGTGTAAATCTGAAGCCTTCAAGTTTACCATCAAGCAACTTTTTCGTGTTAAATTCTGTTGTTCTGGCAATTCTGTCGATTTCTTCTCTAAGCTGGTCAAGTTCTGCCTGAATTTGGTATCTGTCTACGTTTGTGTTTGTATCAGTCGCGGCCTGAACAGCAAGTTCTCTCATTCTTTGAAGTATTGAATGAACCTCTGTCAAAGCTCCTTCGGCTGTTTGAATCAAAGAAATAGCGTCTTGTGCATTTTTAACGGCCATGTTCAGACCTCTAATTTGGCCTCTCATTTTTTCACTTATTGCCAATCCTGCTGCGTCGTCTCCAGCTCTGTTGATTCTCAAACCACTTGACAGTTTTTCCAAAGTTTTACTCATGCTATACTGCGTTTCGCTCATGCTTCTCCAAGCATTCAAAGCACTGATGTTATGATTGATCCTCATCTTAAACCACACCTCCTTGTTTTTTCCGGGTACCTTCCTGGTACCTTATTTATCTTTTCCCTGGGCGCCACAGGGTTTCCAATTTTTATATCGTCTATTTTTCGTAAGACTTTAGCATGCGGGGCAAAGTAGGAAAAAACTTTTTAGTGGAGAAATAAGAAACAGATAAGTGTTGTGCCTAGATACGGGGTGAAAATATGTTTATTTCTCCAACTGCAAGACTTGGAATAAACGTAAAACTAGGCTACAATGTGATTATTGAAGATCGTGTTTTTATAGGAGATGATGTGATTATTGGCCATAACGTTGTTATAAGAGAAGATACCGTAATCGGTAATGGATGCGTGATTGCAGATAATACTGTTCTAGGTAAGAAACCAATGAAAGCAGGTCTTTCAGCTACCACTGAACAAAAGGAACTAGCTCCACTTATCATAGGAGACTATGTGAATATAGGAGCTAATTGTGTCATTTATAGGGGAGCAAAGCTTGGAAATCATGTTTTCGTAGGAGACCTTGCTTCAATAAGAGAAGATGTAACCATAGGTGAAATGACAATAATTGGGCGTGGTGTGACTGTAGAAAATAAGACATTCATTGGAAAGTATGTGAAAATTGAAACAGAGGCTTACATAACAGCGCTTTCCACCATAGAAGATTATTGCTTCATTGCACCTGAAGTAACTTTTACTAATGACAATTTTCTTGGAAGAACAGAGGAAAGAAAAAAATACTTCAAAGGTCCCACTGTAAAAAAGGGTGCTAGGATAGGTGCTAACGCAACAATTCTACCTGGTGTGATAATTGAAGAAGATGCACTTGTTGGTGCTGGAGCTGTTGTGACGAGAAATGTACCTGCACGAAAAATTGTTGTTGGTGTACCAGCAAAAGTTATCGGTGATGTACCAAATGAGCAACTTTTGGAGAATCAAAATTATTACAAAGGGTGATTTTCATGAACGATAATCACCTTAGAGACATTATACAAAGTTATCTAAACACTGAGAACTGGTTTGAAGCTTGGAGATATTCATCGAGGATAGAAAACAAAACTGCTGAAGATTATTTCTATATGGCGGTTTCTTGCAACGGTTTGAAAAATGTGCCAATGGCTTTATATTATTTGAGGAAGGCGAGGGATCTAAGCGAAAAATATTTGCATCTCTATGAAGAAGCTGTGAAAGAGATTGGAAGACCGGAGAAACTTGCTATATTATGTCTCCCAGGGTTGGATAGTTTTATAAAGGATATCTATGAAGTGTTCAAAAACATATTCGAAACCAAACTTGTCATATCCAATAACGCAGAGCAGATAAAACAAGCTTATGATTGGGCTGACATAGTATGGATCGAATGGGGAAACGACTTGGCAGTCTTCGTTACAAACAATTTTGAAAAGAAAGGCAAGAAAATTGTTTGTAGAATTCATTCATATGAAGTTTTTGCAGGTTTTCCATTAAAGATAAATTGGGACAAGGTAGACAAATTGATCTTTGTGGCTAATCACATTCGCGAAGAGTTTTTTCACAAATATCCAGAGATAGGTTCTAAGCTTTTAAACAAAATAATGATTGTATCGAACGGATTGAACTTGAATAAATTCGTTTTCAAAGAAAGGCAGAAAGGTCGCAAAATAGCGACTGTTGCACTGATAAGGCATACAAAAAATCCTCAGATGTGGTTACAAGTGCTTAAGACTTTGCTAAGGAAAGATCCAAAGTATGAATTACACATAGCTGGAAACTTTCAAGACGTAGAATGCGAATATTACATGAGAAACTATATTCAAACTTTTCATCTAGAACAAAACGTTTTTTTCTACGGTTATATCAATAACGTTAATGAATTTCTTAGGGACAAAAATTTCATTTTGTCAACAAGTATAAGAGAAGGTCACCCATACAATATCATGGAAGCTTTAGCAAGTGGTATCAAACCAATTATTGGATATTATCCGGGAGTTTTTGAGCAGTTTCCAAAGGAACTTATTTTTTCAGATTTCGAGGATGTTGTGAATATTGTTGAAGGTGAATATGAGTCAGAAAAGTACAGACGCTTTGTCGAAGATAACTATTCATTGGAAAAACAAATGCTTGCTTTTTACGAGATTCTTCTCGAAGATTTTGATCGCAGAAAAACAAGTAATTCGAATGTGATTTCTGAAAACCAGCATCCCCAGAAAAGCGGTCAAACAGCTGTAATGATAAATTTTCCAAAGGATACTGATTCTTTCTTGAAATACTTAAAGGGTATAATATTCTCGAATTCTTTGTTTATAAACTACTCTATGCAATCAGCTCTTCGAACAAGAATCGACTACCTCAAAGAACTTGCAAAAGACAAAATTATACTGCATATAGGCTTTGCCGACCATAAGGAAATAATACGTCGAAAGATCGAGCAGAAAACATGGTTGCATGGAATTTTGCTTGAATTTTCCAAGGAATGTTGGGGAATCGACATCAATGAGGAAGCTGTAAATTTTGTTAAAAAAGATTTGGAAATAAAGAATGTCTTCTGCCTTGATATAGAAAAAGACGAGCTTCCTGATGCTTTCCTAAACAAAGAATTTGATTATGTGCTACTTGGAGAAGTTATAGAACACATTGGTAATCCGGTACTTTTCTTATCGTCCATAAGAAACAAATTCCTGGGAAAAGCTAAACAAATTGTTCTTACAACACCAAATGCTTTTAGAATTGTTAATCTTCATTATGCAAGGCAGAATGTTGAGATCATAAACTCTGACCACAGATTTTATTTCACACCTTATACTATCTGCAAAGTTCTCACTGATGCTGGTTACGAAATAAAAATGCTGGATTTTGTTGAATCATATCCACCACCAGCTGAAAATGTGAACTTGCTGGCAGCAAATCCGCTAGTTAGAGATACATTGCTAGTTATTGCCCAATTTTGAATTCATTTTAAATAGATTGCAACAGCTTTTTTCATCAATTTTTTTGCAGGACCTTTTAGAATTTTGCTCGGTGGAGGTGAAAAGGTGGCAAATTACAAACCAGTTGTGGCACTTACATGTTCTCAAGTTGAAGGAACGGCTCGACTATTAGAGGATTATTACAAAGCAATTGAGAAGGCCGGAGGTGTTCCTTTAATTGTTCCATTTCTTACAGATATTGAAATTTTAGAAAGAATTTCTGAATTTTGTGATGGAATTTTATTCAGCGGAGGAGTTGACATTGACCCACTTTTATACGGTGAAGAACCAACAAAAGGGCTTGGGGAAGTCACACCGGAACGAGATTTTACGGAAGTAAACCTTTGTCAAATGTTTTTCAAGAGGAAAAAACCAATTTTTGGCATCTGTCGAGGTATTCAACTGATAAATATAGCCCTTGGAGGAACACTTTATCAAGACATAAACCATTTTGATAATGTTTTGAAACACTATCAGCAAGCGCCGAGTTGGCACGGTACGCACAAGGTCTTTATCAAAGAAGGTTCATGGTTGTTCGAGATTTTTCAAAATGATGAGATTTTCGTCAATAGTTTCCATCATCAAGCTATCAAACAAGTTGCTCCAGTCCTTGCTGTAACAGCAAAAGCATCGGACGGAATAATCGAAGCTGTCGAGAGCAATGAAAAGGGAGTATTTATCGTTGGTGTGCAATGGCATCCTGAACGTATGTATCCAAAAAGTGAGCAACAGTTCAGATTATTTCAGTTTTTCATAGAAAAAGTAAAGCAGTTCAAAAAGGGGGAACTTTTGTGAAAATTTTCATTTCAGCAGATATGGAAGGAATTTCAGGTGTAGTCAATCTTTCACAAGTTGAGCCCGGGACGAAAGATTACGACAGGTTTAGAAAAATGATGACCCAAGAGGTCAACACTTTTGTTGATGCAGCTTTTGAGTTTGGAGCAACAGAAGTAGTTGTCAACGATTCGCACAACACGATGGACAACATTTTGTTTGAAGAGTTTCATCCTCGAGCAACACTTATCAGCGGAAACCCAAAACCATTTTCGATGATGCAAGGTATCGACGAAACCTTTGATTTAGTCTTTTTCGTCGGTTATCATGCGAGGGCTGGAACGGTAGATGCGATAATGGATCACACGTGGACAGGCAGGATTTTGTCCGTGAAAGTCAACGGTAAGTCGCTTAGTGAAGGTGGCTTGAATGCAAGACTTGCGGGATATTTTGGTGTGCCCGTTGCACTGGTTTCCGGAGACGACAAGACGATTGGCTGCCTGAATCAAGAGATTAACGATTTTGTACCAATTATTGTGAAACAATCACTTGGTAGATATGTTGCAAAGCTTCATTCTTTTGATGTTATTAAAAGCAAAATACGTGAAGGTGTAAAACAAGTATTTGAAAAATGCGAAGCTTTCCGCCCCACAATAGAGACTGAGCCAGTACAAGTTGAAATTTCATTTGTGAATTCTTCATTGGCAGAGCTTCCAAGTCTTATTCCCGGTGTTGATCGAAAGGATGCAAGGACTGTTGCTTTCACAGCTCCCAACTATATTGAAGCTTACAAGCTCTTTAGAATTTGTGTTGCCGTAAATAGTGGGATTAGATGATTGCAAAATGTCAAAGTTATAGCATTTTATGTGGGCTGTTGCCTCACAAATTGAGACATTAGAAACTTGAAATTTGAAGAAACACTTTTGAAAAAATATTCTCGCTTTTGTAAGCAAAGTTTTCACACAAGAAAGTTATCTGAAAGTTTTTGTCAGATTTGATACCAAAATGTTATAATATGGCTATCAGTATAACCTTTCGGGAGGGATGATGAATGAAAAGGCTGCTAGTAAGTGCTTTGCTGGTTAGTTTTATTATTCCGGTGCTTGCGGCCACGTTTTTGACAATCGGAACTGGTGGTACGGCGGGCGTTTATTATCCACTTGGCGCGGCTATGGCGGATATTTGGAACAAGAACATCAAAGGAATGAATGCTTCGGTTCAGTCAACAGGTGCTTCTGTTGCAAACATTAACCTTCTAAGAGCCAAGGATGTAGATTTGATATTTGTTCAGAACGACGTGGCGGCTTATGCTTTCCACGGAATCGAATTGTTCAAAGGCCAGTCGTTCCCGCAGCTGAGAGGCTTGGCAACCCTTTATCCCGAAACGATTCAAATCGTTGCGCTTGCAGATAAGAATATTAATTCAGTGGCAGATCTCAAGGGCAAGAGAGTAGCTGTAGGTGCTGCAGGAAGTGGTACGGAAGTTAATGCAAGACATATTTTGAATGCGGCGGGTATCACTTACGACGATATTAAGGTTCAGTATTTAAGTTTCGCAGAAGCTGCAAGCAATCTGAAGGATGGGAATATAGACGCTGCGTTTGTCACTGCTGGTCATCCAACTGCTGCAATTGTTGATCTTGCAGCAGTTAGAAAGATAGTTCTTGTACCAGTTAGCGACGATATTGTAAAGACTCTGCAGGAAAAATATCCATTCTACACCAAAATAATCGTTCCGGGTGGGACCTACAAAGGTGTCGATTCGGACGTACAGACTGTAGCGGTGAAAGCGATGCTAGCTGTAAGGGATGACATGCCAGCGGATTTGGTTTATCAACTTTTGAAGACAATGTATGCTAATTTGCAGAGATTAAGAGAAGCACACGCAAGAGCAGAGTTAATCCTTGTTGAAACTGGAAAAGAAGGAATGTCTATACCGCTGCACCCGGGTGCTGAAAGATTCTTCAAGGAGATGGGATTCTAGAGTTTATTGGATATGCTGCGTTTTTTTCGAGTTGTTGTAGCAGTTATTGCAACAATCTTGACAAATTTTCAGGACGTGCCAATGTTGCAAATAGTCAAGCAAGAACAAATTATTTATTCAACGTTACTTCCAGACAGAGAATTCGCCTTGGCATTCATTCATTCAGTTGAGATGACACCTGTATATGAATATTACAGAATTGATTCAGATGGTTCTTTGGTTTTGTACGAAACAAGGTACAGTTCTTATGGAGCGGGATTGCCTTCTGAGCCCGGAGAGGGATTTCAAACTGAGAACGGTCAGTTTGTTGTTAAAATGACGAGGAAATTTGGCGAGATCTCTCTCCGGGTTTCTCATATTAATGGTCATGGAATACTTTTTAAAGACAAATCTATTATGTTTAAAGAAATAGCTTCTGAAAACGAGTTGATAACCCTTCGGGCCAGATTTATGAGAATGTTTAAACAGTAGTTTTAAGGAGGAATGATTGTGGACGGTGAGAAACTTCCAAGTGAGGAACTGCAAAAAATTCTTGAAAAGTACGATAAAGAATCTACGTATCGTGTACCAAAAGGATTTTTCTTGAAGATAATTATGGCAATTGCCATAACTTTTTCAGTTTTCCAACTTTACACGGCGGCGTTTGGTGTTTTTGATGCGATGATTCAGAGGTCGATTCACTTGACTTTCGGGTTAGTTTTGATCTATTTACTATATCCAATGAGCAAAAAATGGAGAAGAGACAAGGTTCATCTTATAGATGTTCTTTTGGCCATCATTTCGGCTTTTTGTGTTCTGTACGGAGTAGTGAACTACAGGGAACTTGTTTTAAGAGCCGGAACCGTTACAACTGTAGATTTTCTAATGGGTTTGATTGGGATTTTATTGGTTCTTGAAGCTGCTAGAAGAGTAGTTGGACTGCCAATAACCATTGTTGCTGGTTTCTTCATTTTTTATGCACTATATGGCCGATATTTTCCAGGTCTTCTTGCTCACAGAGGCGTTTCACCACAAAGGCTTGTAGGTCACCTTTTTTACACAACTGAAGGAATTTTTGGCATACCACTTGGAGTTTCTTCCACTTTTGTCTTTCTGTTCATTCTGCTTTCGGCATTCTTGGAAAAAACTGGTTTGGGTCAACTTTTCATAGATCTTGCGAATTCTATAGCAGGCCGTGCAAGTGGTGGACCTGCAAAGGTGGCTGTTTTCTCAAGTGCTTTGATGGGTACGATTTCTGGAAGTTCTGTTGCGAACACCGTAGGTACTGGGAGTTTCACTATACCAATGATGAAGAAGCTCGGTTACAGACCAGAGTTTGCGGCAGCAGTAGAAGCGACAGCATCAACAGGTGGGCAACTCATGCCACCGATAATGGGAGCAGCAGCTTTCTTGATGGCAGAGTTTACTGGTATATCTTACGGAAAAATAATCATTGCAGCTGCGATACCAGCGATACTTTATTTCTATGGTGTTTGGATGGGTGTTCACTGGGAAGCAAAGAAACTTGGACTTGAAGGTTTGCCCAAGGAAATGGTGCCAAAAATAAAAGATGTGATTTTGGAAAGAGGACACTTGCTGATCCCACTTGTGGTTATCGTGTACCTTTTGGTGACTGGTTATACACCAATGAGAGCTGCTCTTATTGCTATTATTCTTTCTGTAGCTTCTTCTATACTACGAAAGAATACAAGGATAAATTTGTTGGATATTCCAAAGGCTTTGGAAGCCGGCGCAAGAAGCGCTTTGAGTGTTGTTGCCGCAACGGCATGTGCCGGGATAATCATAGGTGTGGTTACTCTGACTGGTGTCGGCTTAAAGCTTGGCACGGCCTTGGTTGATTTAGCACGTGGTAATTTGCTGATAACACTTTTCTTTACGATGGTTACTTCTCTGATTCTTGGAATGGGAGTTCCAACAACAGCAAATTACGTTATTACATCAACAATCGCAGCACCTGCATTGCTTAGAATAGGAGTTCCGGTCCTTGCAGCGCATATGTTTGCTTTCTATTTTGGAGTCATCGCTGATGTTACGCCACCAGTCGCTTTAGCAGCTATGGCTGGGGCTGGAATAGCAAGAGCAAATCCATTCAAAACTGGCGTAACGGCTTCCAAGTTAGCGATAGCGGCCTTTTTAGTTCCATATGCCTTTGTTCTTTCACCGGAGTTACTGATTTTCTACATGAAAAGTCCTATGCATTTAATTTGGGCTTTGATCACTTGCATTGCAGGTTTGTTCGTCTTGTCTGGAGGTCTTGCAGGATATGTTTTCAGTCGTTTGAGCATTTTCCCAAGACTTTGCTACTTGATTGGTGGAATAATGATGATTGTCCCAGAATGGAAGACGGACATGATTGGAATAGCTTTAATAGCCTTGGGATTCTTAAGTAATAGGTTCTTTGGAAAAGAGAAGCAGAATTGAAGTATTCCTTCTCATTGTCTTTAGGGTACCCTCAGGATGAGGGTACCTTCATCTATTTTTGGATTAGGAAAACCATGGAGTAAAAAATCTACGATTTTGGTCGATGTTAATATTGGTGATGTTTGTGAGAATCGAAAATTATTGGGTTGACATGAAAAGTACGTATTTTTCTGAAAAAATCTACGAGAAAACAGAGCGGCTGCAAATTTCATTCAGTCAAAGGCAAGTAGAAACCCCCATTTATCCAAAACTTGAAAAACAAGTATCTTTGGAAAACGAAAATCCTTCACTGAAGATAAAGCTAAGCCAGAAAGATGAGCTGAAACTTAGAATAATAAAGTTGATATTTGAAAAAATGACCGGTATGAAGGTTAGATTAATTGTTTTGGAACTAGCTGACAAAGAGGATCCTGAAACAAAACCCGTAGAAGAGGCAAAGATTAATGTCAACGCCATACAATCCTTTCAGAATAGTTTTGGTTTAATTTACAGCAAGTCTGAAACTTACACCGAACAAGAGAAGCTTTCTTTCGAAACAAAGGCTTTTGTTTCGACGACAGATGGGAGAAAGATAGAGTTTTCATTGAATTTTCAGCTGAGCAGATTGTTTTCTTTCAGTGAAAACTTTGAGCTTAGGTTGGGCGATGCTGCAAAGGATCCATTGGTGCTGAATTTTGATGGTTCTTCTGTTCAATTTTCGGACAAGACAGTGAAGCTAGATGTAACGTTGGATGGAATTTTGGATGAGTTCAGATTTGTTTCAAGAAATTCTGGTTTTTTGGTAATTGATTTAAATGACAACAATGTTGTGGATGATGGTAGAGAATTGTTTGGTCCAACAACTGGGGATGGTTTTAAGGAATTGGCGGAATATGACCTGGACAAGAATCAATGGATAGATGAAGCTGATCCGATCTTCTACAAACTTAAAATTTGGTCTTTAGATGAAAATGGACAGTTAAAGTTGTTCAGTTTGTCCGAAAAGAACGTTGGGGCAATCTATCTAGGTTTTGCCAGAACAAGATTCGAACTGTACGACTCTGAAAACTTTCTTGGAAGATTGCAGAAAACAGGTGTGTTTTTGACGGAAGATGCTAAGCCAGGAGTAATTCAGCAAATCGATTTAAGAGTTTGATGAACTCTCGAAGTTACAGTCACAAAGATGTGAGTTTTTTTACTTTTGAAGGGTTTTCTAATTCTCTCGAAAAATGGTATACTTCTTTTAACAAGGGGGTGATACCGTGAAGAAAAAGATTGTCTGGATTGTCCTGCCACTCGTAGCAATATTTATCTTTTCTTCATGTGCAACCAATTTGTTCTCAAACCTTGAGCTAGACAGACTTTTGACCAGCGGCAGCATTGAAGAACGCCTTAATGCAGCCCAACAAGCTTTAAGCGGCAAAAACTATGATGCAGCAATGATTTTGTCAGCATCAGTACTTAATGAATTGCTTGGACTTGATTTGACCGTGCAAGAACTCAAGAATCTTCTCAACGAAGAAGTTCTTAATGAGTTCACCAACGCTTTGGCGAATTTGCAGGATGAACTAAGTCAAGACGAATTAAGTGCGCTTTCAATAATGATTGAAGCTGTTGTAGTGAAATCTGGCAAATCGATAGTCGAGATAGCCGAAGAGCTGAGTGAAATTTTAGAGGAGCTTGGGTTTCAGCTTCCTTCAAAAGGCGAAGTCTATGTGTCTTTAGAGGATGAACAAGACAATCTGTGGGAGATTTTGAAGGGTAAGCTTCCGGAAATTGCACAATTACTTGCAAAAGTTTTTGACAATAGGCCTGTTTTGAAATTCTTAACAATTGCTTATCATCATTTGGCAACAGTTTCCGAAGAACCTGTAAACAAGTTCTATGCAGCACTTGGAACTTGGTATGATATTGGTTTCATGTTGAATCTAGTCTTGGACAGCGACGACGATGGAGATATAAGTGACGAACAGTTTATTAAGGACGTGGTTCAAATAGAAGATCCGAACGATCTTGAAGCACTGTTGGAAGATACTGAAAGTGGATTATATCAAAATGAGCATGATTCTAATGAATTTATGTGGGGATATGAAAAAATTGAAGAATTTCTTCAAATAATTGGAGTGGAGATTGATCTTCCACCAATCGATGTTGAAATTCTTCCGCAAAAAGAGACACTCAAGGATCTTTTCGAATATCTAATTAGCCCAGAGTTTTAGATGGGAGATGGTTAAATATGAGAAAACTGCTTATCTTGTTGTTTATAATTTCAGCGATTATGATTTTCGCATACGAGTGGGAAGTTTTTCCAGGGTTTTTTAAACCCCTGAAAAACCTTGCGATGGGTGGGACTTACGCTACAACAAGCGAAGGTTTAGGGGCGTTGCTCTTAAACCCGGCTTTGTACAAAGGTGGTTTTGAATTGAATGCTCAGATTCTACTATCTAGCAATGTTACGGAACTTCCAAAGTTGATCCCACTGATAACAAATCCAGCTTCTTTAACTGATCTATTACAAGATTCGACTTTCCTGAATGCTATGCAAGGAGTTCATTCTTATGGCCTTAACTTTGCTGCAGGTTATGGTGCAAATCTTCTTGGATTAAAAATCGGTGCAATGGGAGCTTTGCAAGCTGATTTGTTCTGGAATCTTTCTCTTTTGACACCGGAAAATTTTGAGCTTGGTGCCTGGGCAGGTTATCTTGGACTTGTTGGAACTAGCTTTGAAGTTGTCAAGGGCTTGAATCTGGGAGCTTCCGTTGGTGGTGGTATGGCAGGCTTCTTAATACCAGCAACTGATACAACTTATCCAGCAAGAATCGATCTAACTTCTGAAGATCCACTTTCAGGGATTTTGCCAGAGGATCCAAGTAAGATTCTTCAGCAAATCAACAAACCATTTTTCGTTGCAAGTGTGGGTGGAGCTTACGAATTTGAAGGTCTAAGACTTGGAGTCTCATATTTTGTCGTTGCACCAGACATTCTAAATAATGCCCAATATAAAGGAGTTCTTTCTAGTGGAGTCTCGTACAGTTGGCAATTTTTCACCATTGCACTTGAGTTTGAAGATATACTGAATGAACGAAGAACTTGGCTCAGAAAACTCAATGTTGGTGTTTCAGCTGATTTTTCGTTTATCAAGCTATACGGTGGTCTACATGCGGGATGGTTAACAGGTGGGTTGAAACTTGAAATACCTTTTGTAAACATCGGATTTGTTGCGTATGTTTATGAGTATTCTGAATCGGCTGGGTTGATGGGAGAACCAAAGTACATTCTCACCTTTGATTCTAAATTTTAGGTTTAAATGGGGCGCTTATTGCGCCCCTTTTTATTTAAGCTTTTCCAATATCGTTTTGTATGCTTTATAAGTTTCGTAAAGATCAGCTTTAGAAACCAGTTCAAACGGTGAATGCATTCCAAGCAGTGCTGGTCCCATATCGATCACGCAAGATCCTTTTTCTGCCAAAAATTTTGCCACTGTCCCGCCGCCTCCGCGATCGACTTTACCCAGAGTTGCAACTTGCCAAACAATACCAGATTCGTTCAGTATCTTTCTAATTTTTCCAATAAATTCTGCATGTGCTTCACTTGCACCAGATTTTCCACCGCTTCCTGTGTATCTGACGATCCCCACGCCATAACCTAACCTTGGTGTATTGGGTATATCCATAACTTCTTTGTACATTGGATCTACGGCAGCACACACATCGGCTGAGATAACATATGTTCTACTAAGAAGTTCGTCTATACCGAGAGAAGTATCTTGACAGCCCTGCATTTTCAGGATTTTTTTCAAGAACATTATGTAAAAGTTTGCCTTTGCTCCAGCATTGCCCTCGCTACCTATTTCTTCTCTGTCAAAAAGGATCACTCCACATGATCTTTCAGGTTTTTCAACATTGATCAAAGCTTGGATTGCTGTATAACCACATATTCTATCATCATGACCATATGCTCCAAGTAAGCTTTCATCAAATCCAACACTTCTGGTTTTGAGAGCTGGAACGAGCTCAAATTCTCCGCTAATAAAATCTTCCTCTTCCAAGTTGTATCTGTCTTTCAAAAGTTTTAATATATATGTTTTAACCGCCTCTTTCTCAACTCCCGAAAGTGGTATTGTTCCAAAGATTACATTTAACTTCTCGGCATCGAACTTTTCACTTACCATTTGATCCTTCCTATCAAGGTGTGGAAGAAGATCTGCTATGACAAAAACAGGATCATCTTTGCACTGACCAATGTGAATTTCAACAACTTCTCCGGAATCTTTCACCATGTATCCATGCAATTCCAGTGGGAGGCTTAGCCATTGATACTTTTTCACACCACCGTAATAGTGAGTTTTCCCAATGGCTATTTTTTCGTCTTCTACTATCGGGTTTGGTTTCAGATCAAGCCTTGGAGAGTCAATATGTGCTACTACGAGATTCAGTCCATCCTCAAGTTTTCCCACAATGTGCAGAGCTATCAAGGATTTTCCCCGGTTAACCAAATAGACTTTGTTTGTTGTGCCATCGAACTTTTCGAGAGGGACATATCCTGCTTCTTCCAGCAAGATCACAGATTCGCGGATCGCTAACCTTTCAGTTCTTGCAAGATCCATAAATTTCGAATAACTCCTTGCAAAACCTTCAATCTCTTCTCGGTTTCGAATCAACCATAGGTTTCTTGCAGATAATCCAAGTTTCACACAACCGCCTCCTTTTGCGTGGTTGAATCTTCCTCAAACAAGATGTTAGCATAAAGAACTATTATATACACAATAAACAAAGGCGACCGAGTGGTCGCCTTTGTGCTCAGTGCTGTGAACTATCCTGTCAGAATTCTCAAAATTGATTGCCTTGATACATTGGATTGAACCATGATTCCAAGCGTTGATTGAGTCATTAATCTGTTTCTCGTGAATTCCAACACTGTCCTTGCCATATCCGTATCACTTATTATGCTTAGGCTAGACATAATATTCAACATGCTATTTCCAAGCTCTCTTGCCGCTGTTGCCAGTCTATTCGTAGTTGCACCCACATAAGATCTGATGTTTGCGACATTTTCAAGTGCCTTGTCAATTTTTTGCAAAGCTTGCTGGGCATTTTGTGCTGTTGATATATTGACATTCTTTAAGCCAAGCGTTTCGATATCCGTTCTTGGAACTGTTATACTGACGTTCTGCCCTGGATTTGGTCCAGTTTGCACCTGAAAATTGGTTATGTCACCGGCAAGGACTTTGATGTTGTTGTAACTCAGCTGCTGAGAAGTTTTGTTTATTTGTTGAGAAAGTTGCTCGAATTCTTTTTGCAATGCGGCTCTTTCTGATTCGCTTAGAGTTGAACTCGAAGCCTGCACTGCAAGCTCTCTCATTCTCTGCAAATTCGAACTGACAGCGTTGAGTCCGCCTTCAGTTGTTACAAGCATTCCGATTGCGTTGTAGGTCTCACTCATCGCTTGTCTGAAACCAGAAATTTGTGATCTTAACCTCTCTCCGGTTGTTGCAAGAGCTATATTTGATGAGTATGGTACCGTTCCAGTCGCCAGTTGGGCTATCATGCTGGCTTGTGTGCTTTGAAGTTGCTGCAGCTGTTGAATCGGCCACGAACCCATTAAAGGGTTTATTCTCATGGCAAACTCCTCCACATATATTTTAACACATATTAACCAAATATTTCTAACAAACCTTTGTTTGATCTTTCTAAAATCAAATGTCTAAAGTAACTGCAAGAACACGTATAATTTTTTTGAGGTGTATTTCTTGTTAAAACAACTCTTCAGGCAAAGGATTGAAATACTTAGAAATTACACTTTCGAAAAGGGTTACGACGGCTTGATACTGAGCAAATGTGAGAACTTTTCGTGGGTTACTTTTGGTGCTAGAAACTACGTATTCTTGAATACAGATGTTGGAGAGGCACATGTTTTACTCATTGAAGATAGGATTTATGTTATGACCAACAACATTGAAAAACAGCGGTTAGAAAATGTCGAACTTGACGACGATATTATCTCAGAAATAGAACTTGTCGAGTACATATGGTACAAGAAAATGGAAGATGTTTTCAAAGCATTCATAACAGGTAAAAAGATTCTTTCTGACACTGGAATGCTTGGCACGACAAATGTTTCCACGGAGATAGATCAGATGAGATTCATTCTAACAGATTATGAACTTGAAGCATATCGAAAACTTGGAAAAGACTGTGATGAGATCTTGTCGGAGGTCATGTCAAACATTAGACCCAGCATGACAGAGCTACAAGTTTCTGCTTCGATAATGCGAGGTTTAGTGGAAAGAAACATAGAACCTCTGCTGATACTTGTTTTTGGTGAAGAAAGTGCTGCACTCTACAGACATAACTTACCAAGAAATGTGAAAGTTGGTGAAAAAGTTCTTGTAAGTATATGTGCAAGGAGAAAAGGTCTGATCATTTCAGCAACAAGGTCCATTGCCTTTAAATTGAACCAAAAATGGATTGACCAACACAGAAAGAACTCTTACATAGAAGCTCGCGCCATAGTAAACTCGAAATCTGGAAGAAAGCTCAACGAGGTTTTTAAGGTCATTAAAGAGGCCTATGCTGAAGTCGGATTCCCCTACGGATGGTTCTTAAATCATCAAGGTGGCTTGACCGGTTACAAAGCGCGGGAACTGATTGCTAACGAAAGAACAGATTATGCACTTCAGCCTGGTAACCTAGTTGTTTGGAATCCAACGATAACTGGGACAAAATCAGAGGATACGGTCGCCGTAACTGGCGCGGGCTTTGAGATATTGTCTTATCCAACTGAAAGTCGTTGGCCTTGTATTGAATTTAAGATTGGTGATACTGTTGTAAGAAGACCAGACCTTTTGATTTTGAGTTGAAGGAGGGAGATCGATGGAATTTATCTTTCAACTTTTCTGGATGATCTTGATTTTAAGCTTCTTCATACCTTTTGTGAGAGCACAGATGGAAAGGTCTCACAGGTTTACATTGATTAGACAACTTGAAATTAAAAGAAAAAGTCGCGTCATAACCTTAATTCATAGACAAGAAGCGGTGAGTTTCTTTGGTTTAACCTTTGGAAGGTACATAAACATCGAAGATTCTGAAGACATTCTAAGAGCCATAAAGTTAACTCCATCAGATATGCCGATAGATTTGATAATTCACACACCAGGCGGATTAGTACTAGCAGCCGAACAAATTGCAAGAGCTCTTTCAAGACACAAGGGCAAAGTTACGGTTTTCGTACCACATTATGCCATGTCTGGAGGAACCTTGATAGCTTTGGCAGCTGATGAAATTGTCATGGATCCAAACGCTGTTCTTGGGCCACTTGATCCACAGATTGGTGGATACCCAGCTGCGTCGATTTTGTCTGTTTTAAAGCAAAAGAATATCAATGAAATTGAAGACGAAACACTAATTCTCGCTGATGTTGCCACAAAAGCAATGAATCAGGTGAGGGATTTTGTTGAATGTCTTATACGGGATAAAGTGGGCGAGGAAAAGTCGAAACAAATCGCAGAAATGTTAGTAAGTGGCATCTGGACGCATGATTATCCAATAACGGTTGATAAGTTGAGAGAGATTGGTCTTAAAGTTTCAGAGGAGATGCCACAAGAAATTTACCAACTTATGGATCTTTACAAACAGGCTGAACAAAGAAGACCATCTGTGCAGTATATACCGACTCCCTATAGAAGAAGTGATGAAGTCTGAATACCCGATGTTAGATGTTCTCAATCCAATAAATTGGAAAAAACTGTTTGCTTTACCATTTTCTTCGATCTTTCAGTTTATCCCATAGATTTCTTGCGGTCTCCGGGGAACTTTGATTCAAAACACTAAGAAGTTCTAAGACCATTTTGTTATCCATTTGATCTGTCAGATTTAGCAGAGCTTGCTCTGAAAGAGTACCGTCTTGTACCCACTGAATTATTTTTTCGGCGTCTATTATGAACCCAGATGGTGTCATTCTTGCAGTCTGTGTTCTTTGCACCTCCCACTTTGGAAAAACTCCTGCATACTTATACGAGGAGATAACTTCTGACCAAATTGGAGCAGCATGTACTCCTCCAGTTAGGTTCTTGCCATCAATTGACACTGCAAGTAATATCTTTGTGTCTCCTCCGATAAACCAAGCTGTTTTTTCTGATGTGCCTGTTTTTCCTGCGACGGGAACTTTTTGTCTTGCCCTAACTCCTGTTCCTCTCTGAACGACTTGTTTCATGATGTCCAATATCAATGCTGAAGCCGCCAAAGAATCAATTTTTCTCGATCGAATAGTACCCAAAACCTTTGGCGTTGCAATATAGACCGTTCGCCTTAGTGGATCTTCAATTCTTTCAACGATGTAAGGCTTAATGACCACCCCACCATTGAAAATTGCGGAGTAGCATTTCAAAATCTCCTCTGGAGCGGTTTCAATGGTTCCTAGAGAAATTGTTAAATCGTTTGGATAATAGCCATTAAGCTTCAGCTCGTCTTTTAAAAATTTAACGACATTCTCCATACCAAGTTGAAGGAACAAATTAACAGAAGGGATATTTCTCGAATCTATTAGAGCCTCTGAAAGCGTCACCGTACCTTTGTATTGCTGGTCGAAGTTTTCGGGAGTCCAATCCCCTATCTTTATTGGAAGATCGTACAGTTTGTTTTCTGGTTGCCAACCTTCCAAAAGCGCAAGATAATAGTAAAAAGGTTTCACAGCAGAACCAATTTGCTTTTGACCTTCAGGATACGTTAAACCTATTCCTTTATAAACGTAGATTGCCCCGGTAATAGGATTAACTGCCTCGATTGCGACCTTCTCAGGATAGTCCCAAACCGCAGACATCAAGTTTCTATCTAAGGTTGTGTAAACCTTATAGCCTAACCTAAGTTCGTTCAAACCAAATCCAATTTCTTTCAACTCTCGAACCACACGCCAGAAAACTTCTTCATCGAAATTTGTGTCGGTTGGCTTTGAAAAAGTCATTTGACTAATTTCGGTTTTCAGACTATTTGCCGTTTGTGAATCTAGATACTTTTCCCTAACCATTGAATTCAAAACCGTTGTAGCAGTTTTCTTGCTCAGTTCAGGATTTTTGAATGGGTTATAGTAACCAGGTGACCTAACTGTTCCCACAAGTATTGCACACTCTGACAATGTTATTTGTGAGAGATCTTTGCCGAAGTAGTATTTTGAAGCACTTGCAAATCCATACAGACCGTTGCCAAGATACACAGAGTTTAGATACATCTCAAGTATTTCGTCTTTAGTTCTTATTCTTTCCAACCATAGAGCGATGAAGATTTCCTTTATCTTTCTTCTCCATATTCTTTCTGGTGAAAGGTACAAAGTCCTTGCCAGCTGCTGCGTTATAGTACTACCACCTTCGGATATGGTCCCACGGTTTAAATTTCTCAGCATTGCCCTTGCTATACCAAACAAATCGATACCAATATGTTTGTAAAAGTGTTTATCTTCGGACGATAGTAAAGCGTTTATCAAATATGGCGGAACTTCCTCAAGATTTTTCCAAAATGATCGTGATAGAACCATAGGTGTTCCATCTGAATAGTACATTATCAATCCTGTAGGCAAATGCGCTTCCGGTGAATCAAGATTTTTAATCGATTGATTGTACAAAATGATCAGCACGAAAATTGAAGAAGAAATTCCCAGAAATAAAGCTATTTTCCTCATTTCATATACCCCTCAATTTTGAGAAGGAAATGTTTCCATTTAAGATCAGGGGTGAATCCACCCAGGGACCTTTTGGCCACAACGCGGTGACAAGGAAAGTATATAGGTAGTGGGTTTCTCATAAGAGCTTGACCAATTGCACGTGGAGAAGTTCCGAGTTTTGCTGCCAGTTCAGCGTAGGTCAATACTTCGCCGTAAGGAATTTCACGAAGAGCCATCCAAACTTTTCTTTGAAATTCTGTACCTTTCACTTTTACGGGAAAATCAAGCAATTTTTTGCTACCACTGAAGTAATCTAGGATCTGCATTCTCACGATGGTATTTATTTTTCCATTGGTTCTGTCTTTTTCTTCAAATTTTATTGAAACAACTTTATCGTCTTCTTCAGTTATACATACATACCCTAGCTCTGTTTTCAAGCATTCACAGACCAAAACGAATACCTCCCTTGCGATTACCTCTATCTAGTATATCGCAAGCGAGGTAGAGGCAATGAAGAAACAGTTCACTCAGTTTTTTCCTGCATTATCAATTTCTTTATTTCATCCACCGTAGCAACTCGACCATAAAATTTGACTTTTTCATTGATAACAAGTGCTGGAGTCATCATGACGTTGTACTCCAATATTTTGTCAAGGTCTGTGACTTTCTGAACTTCAGCATCAATGTTCAACTCTTTCAAAGCTTCCAAAACATTTCTTTCAAGCATCTTGCATTTTGAGCACCCTTTCCCAAGGATTTTCACGTTCATAATCTACACTCCTTTCATAATTTTTATCTTGGATACTTAACTCAGCCAGCCGAATGTCATTCCAATTATTGTTGAAAAAACCACAACCAAAGTTATGTACACGAAAGTCTTCTTCGTTCCTAAAACACTTCTCACGACAAGCATACTAGGAAGACTAAGAGCCGGTCCAGCTAACAGTAAAGCCAAAGCTGGTCCTTGATGCATCCCACTGCCAAGAAGAGTCTGCACTATGGGCACCTCAGTGAGAGTTGCAAAATACATGAGTGCTCCAACAACTGACGCAATAAAATTCGAAAAGAGTGAGTTGCTACCGACAAGTTTTGAGACAAATTTTGCTGGGATTATTCCAAGGTCTTTTCCAGGTCTGCCAAGCATAAAGCCTGCGATCCAAACACCCAAGAAAAGTAAAGGTAATATTTGCTTTGCAAAGTCCCAAGATGAAATAAACCAAGCCGTTCTCTCTTCTTTTTTAAACCATTTAAAACTCGCCCACGCAGCGAAAGAAACCAAACCAGCCACTAACCACCATTTTGCAGAATAGATAACTGCCAAAAGCCCTTCGGAATTACTCGGTTTAGCAAATGTAGCAAAGATCAGAATCAGTACCAACGACAAAAGGAACATAACAGTTTGAGATATTGATTGGCTCTCATCGTTCTGACTGGAATTTGCCAAAACTTTATCAGATCTTGTTTTTTCCTCTCCTTGAAAGATTCTTTCCATTATCAAGCCTATTACTATCGATAAAACAATTGCTCCTACTGATCTTGCAATACCAAGTTTCCAACCTAGAATTCTAGCTGTTAAAACAATTGCAAGTAAGTTTATTGCTGGACCAGAATACAGAAAAGTTATTGCTGGACCTAGTCCTGCGCCCTTTTTATATATACTGGTGAACAACGGCAATATAGTACACGAGCAAACGGCTAAAACTATCCCTGAAATAGAAGCTATGAAATAAGAAAGCCACTTCTTAGCTTTCCCAGCGAAATATTTTACAATGGCATTCTGTGTTACAAAAATCGATATTGCACCAGCGATGAAAAAAGCTGGGACGAGACAGAATATGACATGTTCTCTGACATATTCTTGAAGCAAATGAAAAGCCTCCATTGTTGCCATGGAAACTCTTTGGTTCGAAAAAGGTAGAAAATAAAATATCAAGAATATCAGCGCCAGGATCGCGAATTTTTTTAGTTCTTCCACGTAGTTCCTCCTTTTATTCTGCGTTTGTGCTGAAAAAAGCTTTCCGAGTATCAAATTCTCCATTCTTAATTCTCTCAATCAACTCCTTCACCTTTTTTTCTATTTGATTTCTGATTCTCACATACTCTTCCAATGGTTTTCCGGCTGGATCATCCAATCCCCAATCCTCGATATGCTGGCAAGGTATGTACGGGCAATTCACACCGCATCCCATTGTTATAACTATATCGAGTTGCTTTGGCAGTGAATCGATTGATTTACTGTATTGATTTGATATATCTATTCCAATCTGTTGCATTACCAAGATCGCGTTGGGATCGATTTTCCCAGATATTTCAGTCCCTGCAGAGTATGCTTCTATCACATCTGCACCATAAAATTTTGCAAACCCCTCAGCCATTTGTGAGCGACAAGAGTTTTTAACACATATAAAAGCGACCTTTTTTCTCAACTTTTTCAACACCTCCTTGTGGTAAGCGAAAGTTTTCCTTCTCTTAGGAAATCTGATGGGGCTAGGTTGTGGTCTGAATCCTTCTCTGATTGTGAAAATAAAAGGTGCTTTTTGGAAAATTCGATGCAAAGAGCAGAACTTCGAATTCCAAAGCTTTTTAGTATCGCTTGCCCTGAAAAATTATACTAATATCCTGTAAAACAGTTATTTGAAGTTAGAAAAGATTTCTTTACGAATGACCTGGGATTTAATTTGGATTGACATACAATCTGAAACGATGCGTTGCTTTATTGCTAATTTGCAAACTTTAACATAGAAAAATGTGTATAGTGGTTGCACACAGCAAGGATAGTGCGTAGGTACTGACTGCTATTCCAACTTTATTTAAGCGAATCGCCAGAAATAGATTTCTCAGAAAAGAAGGATTTTCAATGCTTTTTTAAATGGAAGTTTGCGGTTGATGCTGGATTTGGCAATCGTCAAAGCAGCACACCTAAGATTGCTTAGCCAGTGGCATAAGTTAGAATTATATAAGGTGATTTGTGTGAGAAAGAGATTTAGGGAATATGGTTTATCTTTTGGAAAATTAGAGCCAGCTCTAAGAAACTTAATCAGCGACGTACCTGGCGTAAAAGTGGGACATTTGACTTTAGCATGTGATTCTCCAACTGTAATTCGAACCGGCATCACGGCGATTGTAATTGAGCAGGTTTATGAACGCCCTTTACCAGCGGCTTGTTCCGTTCTCAATGGTTTTGGAAAATCCCTGGGTTTGATGCAAATCGAGGAACTTGGTGAAATAGAGACCCCAATAATTCTGACTAACACCTTGAGCGTTGGATATGCATTTCAAGGATTAGTCGAATACATGCTGAAAATAAGGAAGTTCCGGACACTTAACCCTGTTGTTTGCGAGTGCAATGACGGTTTTTTGAATGATATCCTGTATCCTGCAGTGAAACCGTCTGACGTTGCTAGAACCATTGAATCTGCAAGAGAGGATTTCGAGCTTGGTTCAGTTGGTGCAGGAACAGGGATGGTGAGTTTTGGTTTTAAGGGTGGAATAGGAAGCAGTTCGAGAAAATTGATTGATTCATATACAATGGGGGCTTTGGTTTTGGCTAATTTCGGGGCTTTCGAGGATTTAACAATTTTGGGTAGAAAGGCAAGTGATTATGTCAAAAGTGGAATTAGAAAATCTTCAGATGGTTCTATAATAATCATTATAGCAACTGATATGCCTCTTGATTCCAGGCAGCTTAAAAGAGTTGCTAGACATGCTTTTTTAGCGCTTGGAATGCTTGGATCTGCTGGCTATCATGGTAGTGGAGATGTTTGCATTGCTTTTTCAACTCAAAAAGGTTTTGTAGATGAGAATAGAGAGATTTTTGATATGCTTTTCAAAGCCGCTGTTGAATGCACATATGAGGCAATATGTGATGCTTTGTTCTGCGCGGAAACAATGACAGGTTTGATGGGGATCGTCCAAGCCATGCCTGTCGAATGGGTGGTAGAATCTGGCAGGAGGTGTCAAGGTTGAAAGACACGAATTACATCAGAAATATATGCACAATAGCCCATATTGACCATGGGAAAACCACTTTTGTCGATAGAATACTAGAGCTGACCAAAAGTGTCGATGCGAGATTGATGCATGATCAATATCTCGACCAAATGGATATTGAACAGGAAAGAGGAATTACTATAAAGGCTTCCCCTGTAAAAGTGATTTACGAATACAATGGTGAAGAATATGAAATAAACATTATCGACACTCCAGGGCATGTTGATTTCTCGTATGAAGTCAGCCGAAGTATGGCTGCTTGCGAAGGAGCAGTGTTAATTGTTGACGCCTCGCAAGGTGTCGAAGCTCAAACAGTAGCGCACACATACCTTGCTATTGAAAACGATTTGGATATTATACCCACCGTTAACAAAATTGATCTCTTAAATGCAAACGTTGAGGAAACGGTGAGTGAAATAGTCAGTTTAATTGGTGTCAAAGATAATGAAGTTTTGAAGATGAGCGCAAAAACCGGTCAAGGAGTAAAGGAGGTTTTGGACGCAGTCATCGAAAGGGTTAGACCACCAAAAGGTGACGCGAATAAGCCGCTGAAAGCGTTGATTTTTGATGCTAAGTACGATAAATATCGAGGAATAGTTGTTTACGTGCGAATCTTCGATGGTGTTATTAAACCGGGAGATAAAATCTTAATAATGTCCACGAATCAGCAGTACGAAGTCAGCGAAGTTGGTATTTTCACACCTTTGATGAAACCATCGGATATTCTTGGACCAGGTGAAGTAGGTTACGTAATCGCTGGAATTAAGGAAATCACTCATGCAAAGGTAGGTGACACTATAACTAGCGCAGCAAATCCAATACCAACACCGCTTCCTGGTTACAGGGAGATTAAACCGATGGTTTACGCCGGTGTTTTTCCGGGATTACCTGAATATTATGAGGAGCTGAAGAAGTCACTAGAAAAACTGAAGCTGAACGACTGGGCTTTGACTTTTGAACCTACGCGTTCCCCGGCCCTAGGGTTTGGTTTCAGGTGTGGTTTTCTCGGTTTATTACACATGGACGTTGTCAGAGAAAGACTGGAAAGAGAGTTTGAAATAGCTGTTATTTTAACCGCTCCAAATGTTGAATACAAAGTCGTCTTGAAGACAGGTGAGAGCATATTTATCAACGATCCAGCTAAGTTCCCCGAAGATGGAGAAGTTGAAAGGGTTTATGAACCTTTTGTCAAACTCTCAATTATTACACCACCTGATTACGTTGGAGACATTTACACGAATTTACAAAACGAAAGAAGAGCAACGCTGTTGCATACTGAGAATGCTGGTAAAAACAGGGTCGTGATGTATTTCAAAGCTCCTTTGGCTGAGATAATAACAGATTTATTTGACAAGTTAAAAGCCATAAGCCACGGATATGCTTCAATGGATTACGAGTTTATGGGATACGAGGAGTCAGATGTAGTCAAAATTAGCATAATAGTTAACAAGGAGCCAGTTGATGCCTTGTCTACAGTTGTTCACAAGAGCAAAGCTTATCAAGTTGCAAAGAAACTTGTCGACAAGCTTTCGGAATTGATACCAAGGCATCAATTTGATATACCAATCCAAGCGAAGGCCTTCGGGAGGATAATTGCACGGGCTGACATACGAGCATTTCGAAAAGATGTTCTTGCAAAATGCTATGGTGGAGATGTTACCAGAAAGATGAAACTTCTCGAGAAACAAAAGGAAGGTAAGAAAAAGTTAAGGGAAATAGGGCAAGTTACAATACCTCAGGAAGCTTTCCTGGCGGTTCTCAGAATAGATGAAGAAAATAGCTGATGTACTAGTTTGGAATTTTTGTTCAACTTTTAAAAATAGGGTAACCACCTGATATTTTCTGTGCCGTATAATGGCTTTGCTTGCCGCATTACAGATTGAGGTGTAAGTTTGATTATCATTGGCATTGATCCTGGTTTTGGAATTCTTGGCTATGGCGTGCTTAAAGTTGCAGGAAATACATTTGAGCATGTTACACACGGGATTTTTGAAACGGAAAAAACTACCCGAATGTCTTTGCGTTTGAAAATCCTTTACGAAAATCTTGATGAATTATTTAAAAGGTACAAACCGAAAGAGATAGCAATGGAAAAGCTCTTTTTCTTCAGAAATGTAACCACAGCCATTTCGGTTGGCGAAGCAAGAGGAGTGGTCTTGCTAGCAGCTGCTCAACAAGGCATAGAGGTTTTTGAATATACGCCTCATGAGGTCAAGAAGGCTGTAACAGGAAACGGAAAAGCAACTAAGAAAGAAGTTCAAAGAATGGTTAAATTACTTTTGAATTTGAAGGAAATGCCGAAGCCGGATGACGCTGCCGATGCTTTAGCCATAGCATGGTGTCATGCATCTGGAAGAAATCTGCGGGGGTTGAAGGTGTATGAGAGCTACAAAGATTGAGAACTTGAATCTGAGTATGAAAGAATTTGTCGAAAAAATTGGATTCGCCTGCGAATGCGATGGAGTGATAGAATCAATTTATTTTGATTGGACCACGAATACCTTGATCTTAAGAACCAGCGACTTGAAAAGTGATTTTTCTCAGTTGGAACTGTTGTTAAAAAGACAGTTTAAGAGTGATGTTAAGTTCATTCAGGATGAAGTGAGTGTAGCTATTACGGAAATCGAAAAAGAACTGAATGGAAGTTTTCCATATATACAGCGCGTTCTTTTGCAAGGTGAAAGAGTGATAGTTAAAGTAACGTCTGAGTTTGGAAAAGCACGCGTCGAAAGCAAACTGAACCTTATAAGGAATCACATCAACCAAAAACTGGGTTTGCATCACGTACAAATAGTGGTTGATGAATCCGGAGGAAAAACTACTGAACCAGAAATAAAGATGCCATCCATCGAAAAACCTACAGAAGTGAAGAAAGTAAAAGAAAAAGCGAAAGCTAACGCTTTACTGACACCATCTCAGATAACCAATCAGCAAGGTCCTGTGAAAGTCAAGGGACAGATCTTTAGAATTGAAAACAGGGGCGGCAAAAAGAAGATTCTGGCAGTATATCTCACCGACAAAAAGGATTCCTTGCTGGCTTTGGCATTTAATAGCATTGCTGAAGGGATTGAAACCGAGCTGAAAGAAAAGGATTGTGTCGTGCTAGATGGAGAGATTAGATTTGATGAAACCGGCGAGCCAATTCTGTATATCAAGGATTATCAAAAGACGGAGCCAGTTCTAAGGATGGATAATGCTGCAGTGAAAAGGGTTGAATTGCACGCTCACAGCAAGTTCAGCGATCTTGACAGTGTGCTTGATATCCATAACTATGTCGAACGAGCTGCATTTTGGGGATGGAAAGCAGTAGCGGTAACTGACCACGGCGTAGTGCAAGCAATTCCCCAGTTCTATGATGCTTGCAAAAATTTCAAGATAAAGCCTATTTTTGGGATGGAAGCTTATGTTGTCAATGACTCTGAACCAATAATGTACAATCCAAAGGATTTCGAGATGATGAATACGCCTTATGTGGTCGTGGATATCGAAACGACAGGACTACATCCAATGTTCTCCGAGATAATCGAAATAGGTGCGGTAAAAATTCAAAATGGTGAAATATCAGATGAATTTCAGGCCTTGGTGAAACCATCAGAACCATTGAATGAATTCACAACAAGATTGACTGGCATAAAGCAAGAGGATCTAGAAAACAAACCAAGCATTGGTGAGGTCTTGCCAGCTTTTGTTGAATTTTGTCAAGGTAGCGTGTTGGTTGCTCATAATGCGTCCTTCGACTATCGCTTCTTGCGTCACTGGATTGAAAAAATACTCAAACAACAGTGGAATCCAACGGTTATAGATACTTTGGCACTTGCCAAAAGGTTAGTGAAGCTTTCGAGCTATAACCTTGAAAAGTTGGCCTCACACTTCAAGCTTGGAACATTCTCGCACCATCGAGCTTTAGAAGATGCCAGGGTTACTGCCAAGATCTTTCTTGAACTCTTGAAGCTTGCTCAAAAAAAGTCTTCGACAAATTTTTCAAGTATTGAGACGAATCAAAAAGATTCGATTACAAGACAATCTAAGCCATTTCATGCGACGATACTTGTGCAAAATAAAGTTGGCCTGAAGAATTTATACAAGCTGACTTCAGATGCGCATATCAAGTATTTTCATGGTTCACCCAGAATACCAAAAAGTGAACTGCAAACGCTTCGAGCTGGTTTATTGATCGGCAGTGCATGTGTTTCTGGTGAGGTGATTGAAGAACTTTTGTCTGGTGCCGATCAAACCGAGATAGAGGAAATCATATCATTTTACGATTTTATTGAAATAATGCCACTCGATCTCTTGCCACGCGACAATGATCTTGGTTTGACCAGAGAGAGGTTAAAAGAGATTTATGTGAAGGTTTTTGAAATAGCTGAAAGAATGAACATACCGGTAGTCATGACAGGTGATGTCCATTTTCTGGATCCTGAGGATTCAAAAATACGAGATGTTCTTGAAGCACCACAAAAAGATAAATTGACTGAACAGCCTGCCGCATATCTTCGAACGACGGAAGAAATGTTGCAAGCTGCATTCGAAATTTTCGGTGATGAAGAAAAAGCAAGAAAGGTCGTCATTGATTATCCGAATCAGATTGCTGATAGCATAGAACATGTCGTTCCATTAGAGAAAAAACTTCACACGCCAAAAATTGAAGGATCTGATGAACAAATAAGAGCTTTGGCAACGAAAAGAGCTAAGGAAATTTACGGAGATCCACTACCAAAATTTGTGGAGCAAAGGCTTGAAAAAGAGCTGGACGCCATAATAAATCACGGTTATGCTGTCTTGTACTTGATAGCTAAAAAAATGGTTGATAAGTCTGTGAGTGATGGGTATGTTGTTGGCTCAAGAGGATCGGTTGGTTCTTCCTTGGTTGCATATCTGCTTGGTATAACCGAGGTCAATCCTCTTCCACCTCACGGTTTCTGTAGTAAATGTCGCTACGTCGAGTTTGCGGAAACTTCAGAATATGGCAGCGGATACGACTTACCGGAGAAGAAATGTCCCGTATGCGGTGAAATACTTCAAAATAATGGACAGGATATCCCATTTGAAACTTTCATGGGGTTTGAAGGGGACAAAGTACCTGATATAGACTTGAATTTTTCAGGGGAATATCAAGATGAAGCTCATCGTTTTATAGAATCTTTGTTTGGAAAATCTCATGTTTATCGTGCTGGAACGATAAACACCATAGCTTCCAGAACGGCTTACGGTTTTGTGAAAGCTTATGAAGAAAAAGCCAATAAGAAGATAAGAAAAGCAGAAACTGAAAGATTGGTAAGTGAATTAATGGGTGTGAAAAGAACAACCGGTCAGCATCCTGGAGGATTAATGATCATTCCGAAAGAGTACGAGGTCTATGATTTCACACCGATACAATACCCAGCGAACGTGAAAACAGCAGAAGTTTTCACAACCCACTTTGATTATGAGTCCATCCATGATGACCTTGTTAAGATTGACGCTCTTGGACATGATGATCCAACATTTATAAAGTTGCTCAAACAGTTCACTGGTGTAGATCCCATGACTATACCTATGAATGATCCAGACACTCTCAAGATCTTTTCATCCGTTGAACCTCTCGGTATAGATCCGAAAGCTTTGGGAACCGATGTCGGTACTCTTGGAATACCCGAGTTTGGAACGCAATTTGTTCGTGGAATGCTTTCAGAAACTAGGCCAAAAAGTTTTGCCGAGCTTGTGCGGATCTCTGGTTTGTCCCACGGAACGGATGTTTGGTTGAACAATGCAAGAGATTGGATAAAGCAACGGAAAGCAACACTTTCAGATGTCATAGCCTGTAGAGATGACATAATGAATTATTTGATCAAAAAGGGTATGAGTGCCTCAAAAGCTTTCAAGATAATGGAGAATGTAAGGAAGGGAAAAGGAATAAGTGAAGAGGAAGAAAAGAGTTTACGTGAATTGAAGGTTCCAGAATGGTATATTGAATCCTGTAAGAGGATAAAGTACCTTTTCCCCAAAGCTCATGCTGCAGCCTATGTTAGTATGGCATTTAGAATAGCTTATTTCAAGGTTCACTATCCACTAGCTTTTTATGCTGCATACTTTACGTTGAAGGGAGACGAATTTGATATAGATAGTGCTCTAGGCGGAATAGAGGTAGTGAGAAAGAAATTGCAACAGATGGCGGAAGTTATGGACAAAGACGTTCGTGAAAAATCAGAAGAAACGACTCTTGAAGTTATGCTTGAAATGTTTCTACGTGGAATATCTTTCCTGCCAGTGAACATTAAAAAATCGCACGCAAAGCTCTTTTTGATTGAAAACGGCAAACTTCGAATACCATTTAACAAGTTGCCTAATCTTGGTGACAACGTTGCGGAATCTATAGTCAAAGCAAGGGAAGAAAAGCCATTCACATCTATGGAAGATCTCTTGATGAGAACCAAAGTCAACAAATCTCATCTGGAGATCTTCAAGAAATATGTTGAGCTCGAGAATCTTCCTGAGAAGGAACAGATTGGTTTGTTTTAAATGAATTTTATATGACTGTGGAGATCAAACTTTAGGAGATTTCTCGGGAGGGATAAAAGTCCATGATGAAAGTTTATGTTTTATTACTACTGTTTTCTATCATCTCTAATGGTTTTGGTTTACCGCGTCAGAAGGCATTTGATTACAACAAAAATCTCGGGATTGGGGTGAATCTTGGAAATGCTCTTGAAGCGCCAAGAGAGGGTGCTTGGGGAATGAGAATTCAGGATGATTATTTTCCTATCATCAAGGAGAAAGGCTTCAGTCACGTTAGGATTCCTATTAGGTGGTCTGCACACTGCAGTAAGGAACCACCTTATACAATAGATGAAAAGTTGTTTGAAAGGGTTGAACACGTGGTCAAAAAGGCACTCGAAAATGGCTTACTAGTTGTTATAAACATGCACCACTTTGAAGAACTTTATCAGGATCCGTTGAAGTACAAAGAGATGTTCCTGGCTCTTTGGAAGCAAATTTCAGACAGGTTCAAAGACTATCCAATTGAATTGGGCTTTGAAATTTTCAACGAACCAGCTCAGGCCTTTACTGCATCACTTTGGAATCAATTTGCATCTGAGACTCTAAAAATTATACGTCAGTCCAATCCAGAACGGATCGTAATAATTGATGCTCCAAATTGGGCGCATTGGAGTGCGGTCGAAACTCTTTTATTACCTGAAGATGAAAACATTATTGTTTCCTTTCATTACTATGAACCGTTCAACTTTACCCATCAAGGAGCTGAATGGGTTTCACCAGTTCCACGTGTAGGTGTGAGGTGGGAAGGCACAAAAGCACAAATTGGTGAAATCGAAAAGCATTTCAGGACCGTCAGTGAGTGGGCGAAGAAGCACAGTGTTCCAGTTTATCTTGGAGAATTTGGTGCCTACTCAAAAGCTGATATGGAGTCTAGGGTAAGATGGACGAAGACAGTAAGTCAAATTGCTCAAAAATACGGATTTTCAATTGCTTACTGGGAATTCGGAGCCGGATTTGGAATTTACGACAGATCTAAAGGTGAATGGATAGAGCCTTTGGCAAGAGCAGTGTTTGGACAATAGTTTTGTGAATGCACAAAACTTTTTGGTATCCAATTAATTATTTTTTATTCCTTTCTTTCACAGCTACTTGAAGTGCTTCATGATAACTGGGTTATTGAAAAGCAAATGATGAAATTTTTGTAACACAATTTGACTTGGAAGATATCTAATTTCTTAAAATCAAAAGAAAGAAGGAGAAAACCAGCAATTTTTAAAGAAATAATGAGAATTTATTCATCAGATGCCTTAATTTACTAATCTGAACGTTTATTGATTCCTGGCCGGTCTTGACTACGATAAAATTTTATTATAAGTTAATTGCAGGATGCAAGCAACTAAGTTGGGGGGATTTGATTGATCAACCTCCTTCAATTTCAGATTCTCAAAATGCTTCAAAACCTGAAGGAGTCTACCGCTAGAGACCTTGCACAGTTGCTGAAAGTCGATGAATCAACCATCTCTCGGAACCTGCGGTACTTGGTTCAACAACAACTAGTTCTTGTGAAAGGCTACTTACCTCCCAAGGAACTTGGCGGAAGGAAGACTCGCCTACTCTCCTTGAATCCGAACTGGTTAAGAGTTATAGGTTTGTCCATTGAGCAAGGGCAAATTTGTATCATTAGATCCAACTTATTCGGCGAATTGCTTTCTTTTAGTTCAAAAAACATCAACGTTGGCCCGGAGAACCTCAATAGTGTTATTAATGAAGCGCTGCAAAAAGAAAATTTCGATCTACTTGCTGTTGCTTTGCCTGGTTTAGTGAACGCATCTGAAAAAAAGGTGGTTTTTTCAGAGGCACTGAGATTAGAGAATTACTGTCTGAGAAGCATAACTTCCAAACCGTTTGTCCTGTTTAACGATGCAAACGCAGCTGCAGCAGCTTATTTAAGTTGGGCTAATAATTTGGTTTATTTCTTGCTCTCGATACCTTCTCGACTTTCAGAACCTGCTGGACTGGGAGCAGGAATCATAATAAACCGTTCTATATATGAAGGAAGCAATAATGCTGCCGGAGAACTTGGCGAGGGAGTTCCTCTAACAAATGATAAGTCTCTTACTCTAAGCGATCTACAAGTGTCTAATGGATTAATCTTGACAGATAAAAAAATTCTAAACAACTTTGTTGACCATATTTCAGAAAAGATAGCAAGTACTGTTAATCTTCTTGACCCAGAGTTGTTTGTGCTTGGTGGAGATTTCCAGCTGCTCGGAAAGGAGATCCTTGAAAACATAATTAAAAAAGTTGAAAAACAAATCACGGCACGAAAAATGAAAAATATTGCCTGGAGAATCGACGAAAACGGTTCTAAGACCGTAGCCTTCGGATCAGTGATAGGACTTCTGAAAACTCTCTTTTGCGATTTTGAATTCGCAAGAGCGGCTTTTGAAGAAAGGAGTCAGAAAAATGTTGAAATCTGAAAAATTTTTCTTTTGTGGTGTTTCAAATCTTAGACAGTTTGAAGAAATCTTGAATCTCGAACCAGGTGGGATTTTGCTTTATCCAGACATTTTCCAAGATCAATCTGTATTTCTCGAAGTTATCAGTCATCTCAAAAACTCAAAACTTTTACTTTCAACAGACCATGAAGGCGGACAGCTTGAGGTTATCCCGTTTATACCTCAATCGCCAGGTAATCTTCTTTTTGGTAAAGTTCAACCCATCCTGGTGGAAAGATACTGCAACATGGCTGGAAAATTTATGAAGACTCTCGGTATGAACATGGTTTTCGCACCTGTTTTAGACTTGAAGTTTGAGTTTACAAACCAAGTAATTGGTTATCGAAGCTTTGGGGACGATCCAAATGTTGTGGCACAAATGGCTGTGGCTGCAATCAAAGGATATCGAAGCGCTGGTATCTCTTCTTGTGCTAAGCATTTTCCGGGCCACGGTAGAACTCATCAAGATAGTCACGAAGAATTCACCTTTTGTGACGCCAGCGTCGATGAACTTCAAAAAGATCTTTATCCATTTAAAGTTGCCATCCAGTCCAATGTTGAATCAATTATGATGGCACATGTCGTTTATCCCTCAATTGATAACAAGCCAGCTTCAATTTCAGCAAAATTCATCGAAGAAATACTTCGGCAGGAGATGAACTACCAAGGAATTGTCATCAGCGATGCTGTCGAAATGAATTCACTGGCTAAATTCTATTCCCCAGAGGAAATTGTGAACAGCTTTTTCAACAGTAGCGGCGATATGATCATTATCTCAGATCCATCAAACTTGAAAATTTATTCACAAATCTTTTCTGAACAGGTTAATGCAGGGAAAATTCACAGATCTAAGCTGAAGAAAAGTTTAGAAAGAATCGAGGCGCTGAGTGGGAGAATCGAAACCGACTTAAGTCTGATCTTTGAGGCTATCGAGATGTCCACAGTTTTTAACGTTGAAGTTCCGAAAGATAAATCTTTTGTACTCTTAGTTCCGGATTCGTCACAGTGGAGCAAAGCCGATGTTTCATACAAATACATTGAAACTATAAAAAGTCAAGCCTCAACATTTTTAGGGGCCAAGATTATGCCTTTTGGCCAGCATAAGAGCATTCAAAGTGGACAAATTGTACTGGATTTGATTCTGGATCTTTCCGAAGAGGAAATTCAAGTCCATAGAGAACTTTCAAAGAATTTGAAAGTTATTTACCTAATCACGAGAAACCCATTTCTGAAAAAGTACTTTGAAGACAAAGATCATGTCATAACGTATTCTTTATCACCAGTGGTGATGGGATACGTCTTCAGAAGGTTGGCAAAACTCTCTAAAGGAGGTGTTAAACGATGTTGAGGAAACTTGTGGTTTGGTTGCTAGTTGTGGCTGTGGCCCTGACATTTGCGAAAACAAAAATCACCTTTTGGCAATTCATGATGGATGATGCTCTTGCAAAACAAGTCCTAGCTGGTTTTTCGAAGGAATTTCCTGACATTGAAGTTGAGGTTGTGCAACTATCCTGGTCTACTGGCTTCGATAAAATTGTGACTGCAATTGCTGCAAATGCTGCGCCAGACGTTGTAGAACTTGGTAACACTTGGGTTGCCAGTTTTGCTGCTCAAGGAGTTCTCAGAGAAATTCATCACGAAGATCTAGCAAAGTACGTAAATTTCCCCGGAATGAAGAGTGCCGAGTATTTTGGCAAATACTATGGCTACCCGTGGCTTCTTGGTACAAGAGCCATGTTCTATAACGTAGATCTAATGGTCAAAGCCGGTTTGGATCCCGATCGACCACCACAAACATGGTCTGAATTGTTGGAAGCAGTTAAAAAAATATCAGGTTTGCCTGGAGTCTATGGCATAGGTCTACCAGCTGGTGAAGTTTACAGCCCATGGCAAGAGTGGTTCTTGCTAGCTATATGGGGAAACGGTGGAGATGTTTTGTCAAAAGATTTCAAGAAAGCAGTTTTGAACTCGCCGCAGAACAAAGAAACTGCTAGGTTCTATCAAGAATTGTCCAAATACGCATTGAAGAGTAAACAGCTGGATCTTGGCAATGCATTTGGTGAAGGAAGAATCGGTTTTCTTGTGAGCGGAGCATGGTCAATCGGAACATTGGCTCAGTCTTATCCAAATTTAAACTACGGAGTATGCCTCATCCCTAGACCTGATAAACCAACAGGGATTCACGCGTCATTTCTTGGAGGAGAAATACTAGTAATCCCAACACAAACAAAGAATGTTGATGCAGCAAGAAAATTGATAAACTACCTTATGAAACCCGAGGTAGCAATGATCATAACCAAGCATTATCCTGGTGTTTATCCAGCCGATCCAAGAGCTTCTAGCGATCCTTGGTTTGAGGACAACCCATTACATCTTGTTTTCTTTGAGCAACTAAAAACGGCTTTTCCTGTACCATCAACCCCAGCCTGGCCTAAGATTGAGGATGTGCTGACCAACCTTGTTGATGACCTAATTGTAAGGTACAAGGATGTGGATGAAGTTTTGAAATATTACAACGATTTGATCCAAAGAATCTTAGACGAAACTTCAAAGTGAAAAATTGGGGGACAGGAATGTCCCCCATTGTGCAGGAGAGCAAAAATGAAAAAGAAAGAAAAGTTGACGATTGTTTTGTTCCTTCTCCCATGGATTATAAGTTTTGCCGTTTTCACGGCTTATCCAATAGTTTTCTCAATCTTTGTCAGTTTCACAAATTATTCAGCTATAAGTTCTAGTACAGATTTCGTCGGCTTATCAAATTATACAAGAGCATTTAAGGATTCCGTCTTTCTCAAAGCACTTACGAATACCTTTAAATTTGTTTCGATAACAGTTCCTGTAACCACAATTCTTTCGCTGATGCTCGCAATTTTGCTAACAACCGGTATAAGATTTAAGAGAGCCTTTCAAGCAGGTCTCTTTCTTCCATCTGTAGTATCAATGGTTGTTATTTCAATGATCTGGCTTTACATATACAGTGCAACGGGCCCTTTGAATCTGTTCCTCAGATTCCTTGGTTTTAATGTTCCGATAAGTAGTTGGCTTGCTTCTGCCAAAACTGCTCTCGGTTCGATAATGGTGATGGACATTTGGTCGGCATTGGGTTACTATACGGTATTATTTGTAGCTGGCTTACAAAGTATACCTGTTCAACTTTATGAAGCAGCCAAAATCGACGGAGCAACCAAATGGCAGTCTGTTGTGAAGATTACTTTACCACTTTTAAAGCCAACAATTCTGTTTGTGGTGGCAATAAACTCAATTAGATCATTTCAAATATTCACTGAGATATTCACTCTGACAGGTGGTGGACCGGCAAATTCGACACAAACAATTGTTTACTATCTTTACGATCTTTCGTTCAGAAAGTTTGAGATGGGCTACGGTTCCGCTATTGCCTACATATTATTCTTGATAATCATGAGCGTCACGTTCATGCAGAGAAAACTTCTTAAGGGTGAACAGTTATGAAGATAATAATTTATGCTGTTTTACTACTCTTTCTTGTTTTGTCACTGCTACCAACTGTTTTGATGTTTTTTACCTCTTTTGTCCCTGAGGGGGATCTCTTCAACAAAACGCTACAAAAGGTGATCACAGATTTTGAGGCTCCGAGAACGGTGCTCATGACGAGGGTAAGACCAATAAATGCATCCATTGAGTTCTTAAAGGAGGAGGATAACACCTTTGCAAGATTGCAGTTAAGACAAAATCCTTCAGGGCTTGCTTTTTCTCTGGGTTCTTCAGACATAAACAGGGTGAAAGGTATATCTTTCATGATGAGATCGACTTCACCTGTTGTTGTGAAAGTCGGTTTCAAGGATATAAAGGAACAAATTGAATACATAAAGGAAAAACTAGTAACTTTCAGTGGAGAGTGGAAACAAATTTCTCTGGAAATAGACAAAAATAAGTTGTCAATAGACAGCTTACATGTTTCTCAACTACGGATAGAAGTCTCCTCTGAGAGTTTTGTAGACATTGATGACGTGAAATTTATCAACAAATTTCCGACATTTTATAACTTCTTCAAAGTTCTTCGTGAAGATTACTTTGGCCGGTATCTTTTGAACAGCTTGATCGTTTCGTCAGCTTCTGTGATTGGAAATCTCTATTTTTGCAGCCTGGTGGCTTACGTTTTTGCAAGGAAAAGCTTTAGACTCAAGGAATTTCTTTTCTCCATAGTACTTGGTACTATGATGATACCACCACAAGTTACTATAATACCCACCTTTGTTTTGATGAAAAAAATGGGGCTTCTGGATACTTATTTTGCATTAATTCTCCCAAATTTGGTGACACCTTTTGGTATATTTTTGATGAGGCAATACATTGAACAACTTCCAGTTGAGCTTGATCATGCAGCTTTGGTTGACGGTGCGAACAGTTTTCAGATCTTTTGGTATGTAATACTTCCACTCAGCAGACCAGCTTTGTCAGTTTTGGCTATAAACACTTTCGTCCTGACATGGAATGATGTGTTTTATCCGTTGATACTCACCACTTCTAGGCAAATGAGAACAGTACAAATAGGGCTGGCTTTATATCAAAAATTGAATGTTTTCACTTGGCCAACACTTATGGCCGCGTCCACTATTGCAGGTTTGCCAATTATCATAGCTTTCCTGATCTTTGAGAAAAGAATTATTGCAGGTATACTGGAAGGAGCTGTCAAGGGTTAAACAAGGATTATTCAATGTAAGGTTGTTTAAATATTTAAGCCCCGATGGGGGCTTTTTTCAAACCTCCGCAGAGTAAAATTTTCGGTTTTTGTATTCTGACCTTCTTTGCTTGTTAAAAGAACTAACTGGTACCAGATAACCAACTATCCTTGAGAATTCATCAACTTTCCTACCGCCGCAGTTTGGGCACCTATCTCCATAAAAAGCGTGATTCTTTGCACAGACACTTATTTTCGTATTGAAAGCGAAATAAATAGCACCTAACTTGGCAATCAAATTTAAAAGACCCCAGGACTGTTCCTCACTTTTGAATGGTGTGTCAATATTTACATGTAAAATGGCTCCACCAGACACTTTTCGATCAAACTTGCCTGAATACTTTATTCGATTTAGCATGTCTGTTTCTGCAACAAGCGGGAGCCATTGATTTGAGTAAACTTTGTATTCGGTTCCATACAACAATCTATCCTTCTCAGCTAGTACCACTGCAGCTTTCTCTGCAGGGACTTGTTCAACGTTAAAGCTGAATCCAAAAGTTTTTCTTGCTTTTTTGTTCATGTCAAGTATTAGATCCAGTACTTCTTCAGCAAACATTTCACCCTCCCTTGAGTACTTAACACCATCTGGACCATGTTCGACTAGACCGAGTATTTCGAGAGCTTCGTAAAATCCATTCAGACCAATTGTTCCATATTGTCTTGAAAGATCCATCAAACCCAGGCTGTAAAGCGGCAAGACTCCTTGGTTGATTCTGTCAATTATAAGACTTCTAATAGCTGTCAAAACTTTTTGCACTAACAGGATCTTTTCTGCTAGTGTTTCTTTGAATTTGTTTTTAGACTTACTTTCAAGTGATATGCGTGGGAGATTTATGGTCACTACTTTGAAGGAACCAATGTTTAGGTCGCTTCCTCCTATTGAGTTGGTCATACCTTGTAATTCTGTTGAAGTTTCAAAAGCAGAGAACTTAAGGTACTGTGTTGAACTTGTGAGTCTGCAACATGAAGCAACTGCGTCTATGTTTCCATTAACATAGAAATTTGTGTCCTGCCATTTGAGGTTAACGCGATTTATAAATCTTGCGCTATCTTCATCAACAAATTTTCCATTTTGATATAGTAAAGCTGCTGTAAGAACAGGAAAGGTAAACATTTGCCTTTCCTTTTCTTTTGATATCCACTGCCAGTATTTCTTTTGAAGATCTATGATAATTTCCACGTGATCGATTATTTTTTCACCATTTGGGTAGAGCTCGTTCGCAAAAATAGTCTTAATATAGTTTCTATCTAAGTAGGTAAAGTTGGTATAAGGCGATTGAGTTCCTCTTATTGGTTGATTTATGGAATATGTAAATATTTGAAAATGCTGTTGCAAGTATTCCTCTTTTCGTTCTGCTGGGATAATCTTCTCATCAAGATCTTTTTTGTAAAAGTAAGCCAACCAAACGAAGAAATCTGGAAGCCCTACAGCCCCAGATTGCTGATTTGAGGCGAACATCACAAATTGAATGACGTGTTGGATGAAGGAAGATAAGTGCTTTGCTGGAGTAGATTTTATTGTATCTATAAAAAATAAACCTTTTTCAACAATAGGTCTTAGTGTGTAAGCATAGCAGTAAGGTGCAAAAGCAGCGTGATGTGCATCGTGAACGTAAATGTCACCATAGAACTGATAGCGCAGGAACCTTTTTGCATCGCTCATGCCAAAGAGTTCTTTCATTCTTTCGTAAATAGCATGCAAGGAATAAAGTTTGGTAAACGGTTTTGCTACTTCATTGAAGTATGTGTAGATGTTTGTACTTCTAACATTTGCGTTTGCATCAATGGTTGTTTCAATTATTCCTTGATCAAAGAACCTTTGTGTGAATTCTGTTGGATCGAGTTGCCAAGAAAGACCTTCAACTTCTCTAAAAGCTAGTGGCGTTTTCTCAAGTTCTTCGATAAAGTCATCGGAAAGTTTCCAACGCATAACAATCCCTCCTGTCAGCCTTTAGAAAGTCGTCGGGTTGTCTTCTTTTGATATAAAGTTGATTTGAAGATGCGGGAAAACCGCGGGTTTTAAGTTTTATCTCGAACTTTCCAAGAACAAATTCATCGATGTATTCAACGTATTTCTCAAGATCCTGCAAATCCTTTGGTTCCCTCCAGCTATATAAAACATTTACAATCCGATCTGCGTATTTTTGTTTCATTTCCCAAGAAAGTAGCCTCACGCATTCTCTGTTTCTTGAGCTCAACGGTTCTCCACCTAAGAAGCAGATGGCAATTGTTTCGTATTCTAAAAGCAACAGATCAGTCTTTTGAATGACAAGAGAAGATATTTCATCGTATTCTACAGCGAATGATTCATCAAAATCCCAGGTATCCTGATTATGACACCCCGTACATTTTGGAAAAGCATCACAACCCTGAAAATAAATACTGACTGAAGGATAAATCGGGTGATCTTCGAAAAAAAATCTAATGGCTTTCACAAGAAACTTCACGAAAATTACCCCCTACAGATTTCAACATCGATATCATCAATATATAGTAGTTATATACAGTATGCTACTACATATTGTATCATGTCCTGACGTTTTAATCAAGGGGACGAATCGACCAGTTTGAACATTTATGTCTATTGTTTATATTTCCTTCTTGAAAGCTTTCTATTAGATAAATCGCTTCAGGTGCGAGAAGCAAGTTGAGATTTTCAGGACTAACAGGGTGACCTAAGAAAGAATTTGAAACTCAGAGGCAGGCCAACCGAAACTTATTAGCGGTTATGTTGACTAGTTCTTACTCGAGATTCCTGTTTCCTTCTAGCAAGTCATATACTGCTTGAAGATTTTTCACAGCACATACTTTTGCATTCATTATACTAGCGAATCTTTCTACTATTTTTTGTGCAATCTCGGTTATGGATAATCCTTTGCAAACCGAACTAAGGTTACAAACTTTGCTTCTCACACTTTTGACATATTTTTGTGCCTGATCAGGATATTTTTCTTCCCATAAGATGATCCTGTGTAGTTCTTCAAGATCTGCATCAACAAGCAAGCTTGCGTGGTAGAAAAAGTTATTTTTTGAGACTGCTACTGCTGAACCGAGGATCTTTCTGTCTCCGATAAACAATGCTCCTCTTTCAGTTGCAAAGACTCTAATTGACCCCATTTCGCTTAGCACAGAACCTATGAGCGAAGTTATTTCTCTTACCTCTTCGAACACGTATCGAGAAAATAAGTTAATCCGTACAGACTTGCAAAAGCTTATGTTAAGCACACCCGGGTCGTGGTAAACAGTACCTCCTCCCGTGAACCTTCTGATAACTGGAACATTACGTGCTCTTATGTAATTCAAATTTAGCTCAAATTCTTCGTTCTGGAACTTACCGATAACTGCTGATTGTTCGCTAATCCAAAACCTAATTAGTGCAACAGTTGAACCAAGTGGAAGATCAAAGATCTGGCGCTCAGTATTCATATTCAATATAGGATCTTGTGCCCTTTCTATTTGATATAGAACAAACAATTTGTTAATCTTTCTCACAACCTTGCAGTACTTAAGGTATGTAAAGTCCAGCCATCACTGGAAGGATCAGCGACAACTTCGGTAACAATGTAACTAGCAAAAGTCCAAGAATGGCAAAACCTACAAAAGGCCAAACTTCTTTTGAAACGGCGTCTATTGGTCTCTTGATCAAATTTGATGTTACGTATAAATTTACGGCAACAGGAGGTGTAATCTGCCCAATTGCAGCAGCTATAGTTACGATGACACCGAAAAACAAAGGATCGATTCCAAAGGTTTTGAGTACCGGTAAAAATATGGGCATAATTACATATAGCATTGAAATGGCATCGAGAAAGAAACCAGAAATCAAGAAAACTATGTTTGCAAGTAGCAAGAACATCAATGGACTTTTTGAAACAGCAATAACACCTTGAGCAGCAGCATCAATGATTCCAAGTCTTGCCTCAGCGATGGAGAAAAGTCCAGCAAAGGTAACGACGAACATGACCACTGACGAGGTTATAGCTGCTTCAATCAAAGACTCAACTATTGATCTAAAACTGAGAGATCTATAGACAAATAGTCCAACAACTAAAGCATAGAATGTGCCTATAACAGCAGCCTCTGTTGGTGTTGCAATACCAAGGTAAATGGAACCAAGGATTATCACAGGCGCCAAGAGAGCCCAGATTGCTTTTTTGGCAGATAACAAAATTTCTTTCGCTGATCCTCTTTCCTGTAATCCTTTGTATCCTCTTTTTCTACATACAGTGTATGTAACCAATGCTAAAGAGAGCGCAACAATTAAACCAGGAATAATTCCACCAAGGAATAGAGCTCCTACGGAAACACCTGTTATATTACCATAAACTATAAAGGCAATACTTGGAGGTATTATAATCGACAAACCGCTTGCTGCGGCAATACAAGCAGCTCCAAAGGTATCAGAATAACCCTGCTGAATAAGAACAGGTAGAAATACCATTCCTATCGCTGAAGCTGTTGCTGGACCAGAACCAGAAACTGCGCCCCAGAATGTTGCTGTAACTACAGCCGCAATTGCAAGACCTCCCACAGCCTTTCCAGACAGAACAAGAAAAAAGTCGGAAATTCTTTTTGCCAAACCGCTTTTAGAAAGGAGAGCTCCGGCGAGAGTAAAAAACGGGATCGCGACTAGCGGGAATTTGGCTATCCCTGCCGTGAAATTTCTCGATATCATAGCGGGCCCAAGCTGATAGTACATGATCCCAACAATGCCACTAAAACCTATAGCAGAACCAATTGGTACACCAAGGGTAAGCAAAACCAGAAAGATACCAAAAAGTAAAATACCTGCACTCATTTCTTGGTCTCCCCTTTCGGCATCTGCTTTAGATTTGTGATCAGTATAAAAACAATTTCCTTGAACACGAAACCTGTTAGGGCTAAGGTTATCGAACTGTAGATCCATACTGGTATGTTTAAAGCTTCAGTCCTTGTATGAAATATAAACATATCTCTCTGGATTTCCTTAATCAAGTAGTAATCTACGATCACAAAAACACTTGTAGTTATTCCCATTGAAAAAAAGAAGAGAACTTTTTGAAGATTCCTTGGGACTCTGCTGATCAAGAAAGTCATGCTCAAGTGTGACCCACGTCTTAGTGCAGCAGCTATACCGATAACCGTTAACCAAACAAAGGCATTTACAACTATTTCCTCTGTCGCAGCTATTGAAAGCTTCAGGAAATATCTGCTCATGACATTGATAAAAGCTATGATAGCCATACCACCTAGTATAACTGCGGCAATAATTTCTTCGAGGGTTAACTTTTTCATTTTTCTTCCTCCTTGAGTTAACTAAGTAGGGTGTGGCATTCACACTCGCGGCCCACACCCTACTTTTTGCCTTCAAAGGAATGGTCAGTTTGTAAGATTCTTTTACTTTGACATGTCTTTAAGTGCCATTTCGTACAATGATTTACCAATAACCGCCACCCATTTGTCATAGACAGATTGTGTTGCCTTCTTGAAAGCTTCAATTTCCTCAGGTGTCAAATCTATCACTGTCATTCCTTGCTGCTTTACATAATCAACCTGACTAAGAGGAGTTGGATTTTCCTTAAACTTTTCTTGCAGAATTTTTATTGAAACTTCCCCATCCAAACCTCTTCTTGCCATGGCTCTTTCCCACTCAGCCGCTTCAATTGCTGATTGACGAATGATTTGCTTGATGTCATCCGGGAAAGAATTCCATACCTCTTTGCTCACACCAAATATTAAAGGATCTACCAGATAGTTCCAATTTGTGACAAATTTGTGGTACTCCCAAATTTTCACTCCAAGTAGCACTTGATACGGGTTTTCCTGACCGTCTACTGCACCTTGTTGGAATGCCGTAACGGCATCAGCCCAGTTCATCGAAACTGCATCTGCTCCGAGTGCACGGAAAATATCGATAAAGATGGGTGAGCCAACAACTCTGAATTTCATACCACGCATATCTTCTGGTTTTCGTATAGGTTTCTTGCTGTTTGTCAATTGCCTGAAACCATTTTCACCCCATGCCAGTGTAACGACACCCAATTTATCCATTATTTCTACAAGCCTTTTTCCTGTTTCCCCGTTCAATATTTTGTCAAGGTTCTCGTACGTGTTAATGAAAAATGGTAAGGAGAACAAATTTAATTCTTTTACGACAGGGGCAGCATTAATTGTAGAATCAACTACAAAGTCAATACTTCCTTCAGAAACAGCTTGGAACCACGTTGTTTGTTTCCCAGCAAGCAAAGAACTTGCGTAATATGGCTTAATGTTAATCAGTCCATTTGTTCGTTCTCTTACTAGATCAGCCCACTTTTGTGCTGCTTGACCCCAGACGTAGGCCGGAGTAACGTTAACTTGCATCGTGTACTCCGTTTTTGGCTTAAAAGCGGCTACTGTGGATGTCGTGACGATACTCATGATGATTAGTACTGTTAGAATTACCTTTTTCATATTCTTAACCTCCTTCCTCACGTTAGGATTTTAGCCTAGAGTTTTTTCAAACAGATCAGTGTTTTCGATCAGCTCACAAAATCTTGTTAGAAATTTTGCTGCTTCTGCACCATCGATTATTCTGTGATCATATGAAAGGGATAGATGGCATACATCTTGGATTTCAAAACCTTTTCCACTTGCAGATATGGCAAGTTCTTTGACTGTTCTGCCTACACCAAGTATGGCGGCTTCGTTTCCATTCAGTACCGGTGTGAAGAACTCTGTACGATACATCCCAAGATTGCTAATTGTGAAATGAGAGTCCGATACGTCGTCCTGCGTGAGCTTTCCATTTCGAGCCTTTGCAACCAGAGCATCCAAAGCGCTGTTTATTTCTTGCAAATTCATCGTTTCTACATGTTTTAACACTGGAACCAACAATCCGCGGTCCGTATCTACAGCAACTCCGATATTGACTGTCGAGAACTTTTTTATTACAGTGCCGTCGAACCATGCATTGAATTTGGGATATTCAGTTAAAACAATGGCTGCTATTTTGACAAGCATTGCCGTAATACTCAAATCTGGTTTTCGCTGCTTTAAATTGATAATGTTTGAGAAATTTACTTTCGTCGTATTAGTAACCAAAACAGTCGAAAAGTATGTTTTCGAAAGTCGATCTGAGATTTCTTTCCTCATAGGTGAGATTTTTTCTTCCACATAATCCTGCTTTGTTTCGTGTTGCGCTACATAGTCCATCACATCTTTTTCGGTTATTAATCCATTTTTACCGCTTCCTTTGATAGCAGAAAGATCAATTCCTTTTTCTCTTGCCAAACGCTTGGCTGCCGGACTAGCAAGTATGACATTTGCTACATCCTTTTCCACTTTGACGTCTGAACTGACCTTTTCGGATGTGTATGAAACTCCAGCTTC
>JBEPZZ010000008.1:0-53334 GCA_041640575.1 Pseudothermotoga sp.
CTTTAACGCAAATGTTAGCCCAAGAATTTTTGCAAGCAGTATATACCAAAAGACCATCAATTTATTCGGCTTAACTTCGATGCCGGTGATTTTTTTCAACACTTCATAATGCCAAAGTTCATCCTTTGCTATTTTTTCCAAAATTTCCCTGTTTTCTTTACTTATCTGTGATAACCTTAGATAGACGTGATGCTCAGTTATTTCGTTTCTTTGAAAATTCTTCAGCACGAACATTCTCCTTTCTCAATTGCTTTGGTTTCAGTTAAATTATAATAAATTCGGTGGTGATACCTTGCTGATAATCGGCATTGGTGGAGGTACTGGATCTGGTAAAACAACGGTAGCTAAGCGAATCATCGATAAAGTTGGTGAAAGTCGATGTGCATTGTTACCTATGGATAACTATTACAGAGATATGAGCCATTTGGTTTTTGAGGAGCGAAAAAGAGTTAATTATGATCATCCGGATATCATTGAACACGAATTGCTGAAAGAGCATTTGTTGAAACTTTTGGATGGCCAAGTGATATCACTTCCCTGCTATGACTTTGTGAATTATGTAAGGCTTAAGGAGACGATCGAATTTCCTCCGAGAGACGTCGTTATCGTCGAGGGGATTTTCGCACTTTATTATGAAGATATCAGAAAGCTTTATGCACTTTCTGTTTATGTTGATGCCGAAGATGACATTCGCTTCATCAGGCGATTGAAAAGAGACATAAGAGATCGAGGTCGTACAGTTGATTCTGTTATTGAGCAATATCTTCAAACTGTGAAACCCATGCATGATGCGTATGTTGAACCAACTAAAAGAAAGGCTGATATAATCGTCCCAAAAGGTGGTCACAACGAAAAGGCAATTGAAGTTGTAGTGAATTACATCTTTAAAAGATTGGAGAACGGTGTGTGAGAAAAATTGCTTTTTTTATCTTCTTTTTTATTCATGTGCTTTGCTTTGCAACTGGTAAATACAATTTCGTGCGTACCAGTCATGTAGATGTACTTTTTACGGATGGTCTTGATTTGACGGTGTTTCCTCTACTTCAGAAAGCCGATGAAGTTTATGAAAAACTGGTCAAGGAATTTGGTTTCAATCTAAAGGATCGGCCAAAGGTTTATTTGATTGGAGGAACAGATGTTGCCAACGGCTATGCTAATCCATTAACCAACACCATTGTTATATATGTCAACAACGTCAATCCATTGATCATGACGCCTAATTACGATGATTGGGTTTTGTTTTGCTTCACACATGAACTGTCACATTTGTTTTTGATGAACAGTTTTGCACCTTATGTTGAATCACTTTCCATTTTTGGCCACGCTGTAGCAGCTGCTGTCCAGAGCGTGTTGACACCCATGTATCTTCATGAAGGTTTGGCTACCTATTTAGAGACTCATATAACTGGTTTTGGACGAGGAATGGATCCTCTTTTTGAAACTTACATCAGGAATGCAAGAATGGCTGATACCAATCTCAAATACGCATCTAGTCTGACAACCTCACGATGGTTAGCTGGTGGGCCAAGTTACGTGCTAGGTTATTCGTTGCTCAGCAAAATTAGAGACGAATATTCTCACGAAGCAGTTATGGAACTTGTTCGAAAGTTTTCAGAAGATCCTTTAAAAACTTTTGGGGTAGCATTGGCAGAATCGACGCATGAAAGTTTCCTTGATGAATGGTTGACCAAGCTCGAAGTGCCGAAAGACGGAGAGTTTCTATCTGAAAAGCTTTTATGGCCTAGCAAAGTCGACATTAACGCGTGGCGAATTTATTATATTGGTAAAAAGTACAACGGTGAAGAAGCGCTTTATTATTATGACATATTTTCAAAGAAGACTGTTAAAATTGCAGATATAAATAATTGCTTGAGTTTTTCGGTCAGTAAATCCGGTAAGTTTGCCGTTGCTAGGTATATCCCGCTGAACAATAGTATCATTTCGAAACTTTATTTGCATTCAGACATCACGATAGAAACATCTGTTGAAAACGTAGTAGATTTAGCATGGTTGAATGATAATGAATTAGTTTTGGTCAGACAGGAAAACATGAAACGATTCATCGATCTTTATGATGTTAGAACCAAAGTTATCACAAGACTTTTTGGTCCATTTGAAAACATTGTTCCTATGCAGATCACTGCTGATTCAGAAAGAATTGTGTTTACTGCAAAGGTTGGTAACAACATAGATCTTTTCATGACCGATAGAAGTGGTATGGTTTACAGATTGACTGAAGACAATAATGTGAAGCTCTCACCGAAGCTGATCAATGAGGAGTTGTACCTTTGTGCAGATTATTCTGGTAGATTGCAAGCTTTTTTGATTAATTTGAAGGATTATACACTTTGGAATCTTGGCGGAGAAGATTTGATAAGTGTCTTGGCATATGAAGGTAAAGTCTTTGGCATTCAAGTTGTTCCTGAAGGGTATCAGCTTTCTCAATTTACAATTGATAGGAAAATGTTTGGACACATAAGCGAAAGGTGGTTCAATAATTTTGGAAAGGTCGTAGGAGTCCAAATTGATTCAAATATTTATTTTGATAGTTTGAAACCAAGATTTTGGCTTCCAGTGGGTTATTTTGATAATTCAGGTTGGTTCTTCGGAACTTTGATAGGTTTTTCTGATGATTTGTTGGATCAACTGATTCTTCTACAGGTTGGATGGTCTGAATCGGGTAGTACTCTGAAGTTAGATGTATCCGCTGAAAAATCTGTGAGTTTTTCCTTCCGTCTAAATGCGACGAATCAGAATTCAGCTATGAGTGCAGCGTTAATTTTCCCATTTTATATTACTCGTGGGCTCAGAGATGAAACTTTGTCGGCTCGTCTAGGTATAACTCTGGAAACTCCAATGAATGCTGATCTTCTGCTTGGATGTTTCTACTCTGCTGGGCAAGTTGGTGGCAAATTGCATGGTTTATCAGTTCATGAGACGGAAATCTGGGCAAATTTGTTGCCAAATCTGGAGATAGGTTTTTCAAGGGCATTCTTGTTTAAGGATGTTTTAGCGAGTTTTTCAATATTCACGAATTTTGAAGCTATTGGGTATGGGTGGAGGATAGTTTTACCACGTGTAAGGTTTGATTTTGGTTCCGATGATGGTTTCTGGAATGTCGATGGAATAAACTTCGTTTTGGGTAATACAACTTTGTTTAAGAATCACACTTTTGAACATAGTGTATATTTGAAAACTGTTTTCAACGTTGATATTTTTTACCAGATACCTGTACCAGTTTTCTTAACCGTTGGATTCCAAAACAACGTGCCATATGTTAAATTTGGAATTGAGAACATTTTGAGCATCTTAAGATTGTAGCAATTGTCTATGATATAATAATAAAAAAAAGGAGGTAAATTGATGAGAATAGCAATGGTTTCTTTTGAAGTTTACCCCTTTGCAAAAGTCGGTGGCCTGGCTGATGTTTTGGGCTCACTTCCAAAAGTAATAGAAAAACAAGGGGAAAGAGTATCAATTTTCATGCCTCTTCACAAATTAGTGAAAAAGAACTGTGAGAAAATTGGTATAAATTTAGAACCCATAGTTAAATCGGTACCAGCATCGTTTCTACAAACTCAAGAAAAATTTGATGTTTTTCATGCAAAGCTTCCAGGTTCCAATGTCCCAGTTTATTTCATAGCAAATGATTTCTATTTTTCGGCAGAAAACATTTACGAAGCACCTGACATAGCTGAACAGTCAATTTTTTTCTGTGTGGCCGTCCTTGAAGCCATGAAGAATCTTGGTATGCAGTTTGATATCATTCATACTCATGATTGGCAGACGGCGCTTGTCCCAGTCTATTTGAAAACACTTTACAGAAGTGATCCATTCTTTTCTAGAACTGCGTCAGTTTTCACGATTCACAATTTGGGGTATCAAGGTGTGTTCGATCCTTCTTACATGAAGTTTGCCGGATTACCAGGATACCTTTTCAGCATAGATGGACTTGAGTTCTACGGAAAACTGAACTTTATGAAAGGTGGAATTTTGTTTAGCGATGTTATTACGACCGTTAGTCCAACTTACGCACAAGAGATACAAACGGAAGAATTTGGCGAAAAGCTGGACGGAGTCTTGAGGTTAAGATCTGATGATCTATATGGAATACTTAATGGTATAGATTATCTCGAATACAACCCTGCTACAGATAAGAGAATATTTGTCAATTATGACATTGATACAATCGAGAAAAAGAAGTATAACAAAGTTGAGCTTCAAAAAGCACTTGGTTTGAAAGTTGACGAAGACACACCGATGATAGGTATGATAAGCAGGTTGGTTGATCAAAAGGGATTGGATTTGGTGGAAAAGATTATCGACTTTGTCTTGCTTTTGGATGTGCAGTTGGTGATATTGGGAACCGGGGATAAGAAATATGAAGAAATTTTTCAGCAGGTTCATTCAAAGTACCATTCAAAGATCTCTGTGAACTTAAAATTTGACATTGACCTTGCTCAAAAGATTTACGCTGGTAGCGACATGTTTCTTATGCCTTCCAGGTATGAACCATGCGGACTTGGGCAAATGTATAGCTTGAGGTATGGAACAATTCCGATAGTTAGGTACACTGGTGGATTAGCAGATACCGTGAAAGAGTATAACCTTAAGACTAAGGAAGGCAATGGTTTTGGCTTTGTCGAGTATGATCCTGCACATCTTTTGTACAGTGTTGTGAAGGCTACTTACTGTTACAAAAATGAGAAAGAGCACTGGAATAGGATAATGAAAAATGCAATGCAAACAGATGTCTCATGGGATAGATCGGCGAGACAATATATCAGTGTTTACCAAGAGGCTTTAAAGAAAAAAAGGTTTTAAGGAGGAACTGTAAATGCCCGAGCTCAGGAAAGATCCCGTCACGAAACGTTGGGTTATAATTGCGACTGAGAGAGCAAAACGGCCGCATGACTTTGTAAAACCGAAAGTCGAAGAGAAACCAGGTTTTTGCCCATTTGATTATGGTAACGAGCATACAACACCTCCGGAAATTCTTGCTTTTCGCCCCGCTGATAGTTCTCCAAATTCACCTGGTTGGTGGGTGAGGGTCGTTCCAAACAAATTTGGAGCTGTTGATTCAAGTCTTGAGCCTAGAAGATATGGCGTTGGAATGTTTGACGCAATTGAGGGTTTCGGTTTTCATGAAGTAATTGTTGAAACGCCAGATCATAACACACATTTGGCTTTGATGGATTATAAACAAGTAGAAGAGGTCATCTGGGCTTACCGGCACAGATACCTCACACTTTCATCGAACCCAATGATACGCTACATTCTCATTTTCAAGAATCATGGTAGGGATGCCGGTGCGTCTCTTCAACATCCTCACAGCCAGCTGATAGCTCTTCCAATTGTTCCAAAGCGCGTGCAGGAAGAGTTGGATGGATCCTTGGATTACTACAATTACAAAGAGCGTTGCGTATTTTGCGACATAATAAGAGAAGAGACATATCGCAAAGAAAGAGTTGTCGAAGAGAATGATGATTTCGTGGCAATAGAACCTTTTGCGGCCCGTTTTCCTTGTGAAACTTGGATTCTGCCAAAAAGGCATACAAATTCCTTTGGTTCAATAACTGAAGGTGAAGTTAGAAATTTTGCGAAGATCATGAAAAACACGCTTTACAGAATATGGAAAGCTTTGGATAATCCCCCATACAATTTCATGTTACATACGGCTCCCACAACAGGCGAAGGTAAAGAGCATTATCATTGGCATCTTGAGATCGTACCAAGGCTCACAAATGTTGCTGGTTTTGAGTGGGGGTCTGGTTTTTACATAAACCCTATGCCGCCTGAAGAAGCGGCAAAGTATTTACGTACTGTTGATGTTCAGTAAAAGTGTGGTAAAATTACCAATACCGTGTGAAATCAAGCCATAAGATGTGGTTTAGGGAGGATTGGTAGGATGGAGACTTTAAAAGTTAGCTCAAACTCGAATCCGAACAAGGTGGCAGGAGCCATTGCTGGAGCGCTAACCAAATCTGACAGAGTGGAGATTCAAGCAATTGGAGCTGGCGCGGTTAACCAAGCTGTCAAGGCAATAGCTGTGGCAAGAAGATTTCTGAATGAAAGTGGCAAGGATGTCTACATGGTACCAGGTTTTATGGAAGCAACCATTGACAACGAAAAGAGAACAGGTGTATCCTTCAAGGTATTTGTGACGACTCGTCAGCAATGAGGAAATGACAGATGCTTTTGGAGAAATAGTCAGAGCATGCTTGGAGGATGAAAGGCTTCTACGTGTGGTCCAAGAAATTGGCAAGTTAAGTCGGGAAGACAAGAGCAAGTTTTTATCAAAAGTCAAAGAATATTTCTTTGAAAAAACTGATCAAGCAGATGTAGAAGCGTACAAATTTTACTTATTCATCCTAGAAGATGACAACGCCGAGAAAGTACTCAGTTTAATCGATGAAGAAAAGGTCAAGTCTCTTGGTAGTTAAAGTTAGTTGGCTTTGTAGCGGGAAAAAACTATCGTTACTTGAAGTAGCTTTTAAGCAGTGTTATAATATTCTTGTTCCCTGTTTGGGGATAAGCTTTTTGTCCTTTCACTTGAGCGGGCGTAGCTCAGTGGTAGAGCATCAGCTTCCCAAGCTGAGGGCCGCGGGTTCGACCCCCGTCGCCCGCTCCAGACCACAACTTGGATGAAGGAGTTAGCCTCATCTAGGTTGTTGGAATTTATATTGGAGGTGTAGCAAAGTGAATCAAGAAGAGAAGAAAAACATTATCGAACAGTTCAGGGTTAACGAAAAGGACACAGGTTCAGTCGAGATTCAAGTAGCGCTTCTTACTGCAAGAATCAGACATCTAACGGATCATTTGAAAAGACATCCAAAAGATTTTCATTCCAGACGAGGGCTTATGAAGATGGTTGGACGTAGAAGAAAGCTACTTAGATATTTGCGCGACAAAAATCTTGAATCCTATAAGTTACTAATTGAGAAATTGGATTTGCGAAAGTAAGTTAAATTACTGAGGCGGGCGGCAAACCGCCCGCTTTTGATTCAAAAGTATTGTTATCATAGAGGTGATTCGTTTGAAATCTTGGAGTCGTGAAATTTTGGGTAGAGAGTTCTACATTGAATACGGAAGAATGGCAAAGCAAGCGAATGGGTCTGCCTTTGTCCGTATAGGTGATACAACTGTTTTGGCAACAGTTGTTATGGCCGAAGAAGAAACAGAAGGTATAGACTTTGTGCCACTTACTGTCGAATTTCAAGAACGATACTACGCAGCTGGGAAAATTCCTGGTGGATTCGTCAAAAGAGAAGGTAAACCAAGCGAAGCCGGTATACTCTCTGCGAGGACGATTGACAGGCCGATTAGACCGTTGTTCCCAAAGAATCTGAGAAATGAGGTTCAATTAATAGTTACAGTATTATCTGTTGATGGAGTAAACCCACCGGATATAGCTGGTGTTTTAGCATCTTCAATTGCATTAAATCTATCGGAGGTACCATTCGAGGGATTAGTTGCAGCTGTGCGTGTAGGTTTCATAAATGGAGAAGTTGTTTTCTTCCCTGATGAAAAGGAAGTTGAGAAAAGTCTTGCTGATATCATAGTTGCTGGGACTGAAGATGCAATCACCATGGTTGAGGGAGAAGCAAAAGAAGTCACCGAAACTCAGATGGTAGAGATACTTTTCAAAGCTCATGATGCGATAAGAGAGATCATTAGATTTGAAAAAGACATTCTCTCAGAGTCCAATGTGGTAAAAAGGCAGATCGAAGAAAAAGTGCTTCCTGAGGACATTTTGAAAGATTTCGAATCTTTTATCGACAGTAATGAACTTAAGAATAGGCTTCTGACGCAGGGTAAAAAGTCAAGGGCCACTGCAATTGGTGAATATTTCGAGTCAATTCAGCAGAAACTTATCGAAAAATATGGACAAGAAAAAATTGACGAACTCAAAGTTATTTTGAATGATCTTTACGAACAAAAACTAAAGCATCGAGCTAGACGGTTGATTGTAGAGGAAAATACTAGACTTGATTTGCGCTCTCCTAAGGACATTCGACCAATTAGTTGTGAAACCGGTGTAATTCCAAGAGTCCATGGCTCAGCTCTATTCACTCGTGGTGAAACGCAAAGCTTGGGAATCGTTACACTCGGAGCACCCATGGATGAGCAGATTATCGATACCCTCTTCGAAGAGGGTACAAAGAGGTTCATGCTCCATTATAACTTTCCACCTTTCTCGACCGGTGAGGTGAAGCCACTCAGAGGACCAAGCCGAAGAGAAATAGGACATGGTCATCTAGCGGAACGTGCTTTAAAATTTGTTTTGCCTAGCGAAGACGAATTTCCATACACAGTTAGAGTTGTTTCTGAAATACTTGAATCTAATGGTTCTTCTTCCATGGCAACAGTATGCTCAGGTTCTTTGGCGCTTATGGACGCAGGTGTTCCGATTTCCAAGCACGTTGCTGGGGTTGCTATGGGATTGATAGTTGAACCCGATGCCCAGGTTGTTCTAACGGATATCATGGGAGCTGAAGATCATTGGGGTGATATGGATTTCAAGGTCGCAGGTACAAGAGATGGAATAACTGCATTCCAAATGGATTGCAAAGTTTCTGGTGTATCAAGAGAACTTCTCCAAAGGGCGCTTGATCAAGCAAAAGAAGCCAGGTTGTTTGTTCTAGATAAGTTGTATCAAGCTATAGACAAGCCAAGACCATATCTGTCAAAATATGCACCTATCATAAAACTTGTCAACATCGACCCAACGAAAGTTGGTGACATAATTGGGCCTGGTGGAAAAGTTATCAAGTCCATCATAAAAGATTTTGATGTTCAGATATCTATAGACGATACAACAGGACGCGTCAGTATCATTGGAAATGATGTGGAGAAGGTTGATTCTGCCATTCGGCATATAAGCAGTATTGTCAAGGAGATCAGTGTTGGAGATGTTTTCGAAGGTAAGGTCACCCGCATAGAATCGTTCGGAGTTTTTGTCGAGATAGCGGCAGGAAAAGTTGGTCTGCTTCACCAAAGCAAACTTATGAGAGACTTAAAAGCGATAAAAATCGGTGACACTTTGACTGTTAAGGTATCGAATATAGACAATCTTGGTCGTCTGCAGTTCGAAGAGTTCGGATCAAGCACAGACCAAGAGCAACACAACTCTCGAAAGCCTTCCAGCCATCGTAAGCACCAATAGAAGCTTTCTCATAAACCAGCCAGATTGCTGGCTGGTTCTTGATGCCTTGTACATTTCAAGGAGGAATCTTAGTAATGGAATGCGAAATCATTCGATTAGACTCTCACACTGCTTGTTTCATTCCGATAAACAATGTTGAAACTCTCTCTGTGGCCTTCGCTGTTCCGGTTGGCTCAGCGTACGAAACTGATGAACAAGCTGGGATTTCTCATCTACTTGAGCATGTTGTGTTTAAGGGGACAAAGAACTTTGATGAATTTACTCTCAAATATGTTATAGAGGTCGTTGGTGGTACTTTGAATGCCTTTACAACGAGAGATTTCACAATTTATTATGCAAAAATTCCTTATTCTGGGTATCAAACGGCTATAGAAGTTTTGACCGATTTGGTTTTCAATCCATTGATAGAAGAAAAAGCACTTGAGCTCGAAAAATCAGTAGTTCTTGAAGAAATAAAATCTTATGCCGAAGATCACATTTCCCGAGTACAAGATCTATTTGTAGAGACACTTCTTGCAAAACCCTATTCGAAACCCATAAGTGGATATGAAGCTACTGTATCTAGTCTTACTACTGAAGATCTGAGAAAATTTCATGAAGAGAAATATGGAAATCTTCGCATTTTAGCAATAGGAAAAGTGACACAAGAAGTCAAAAATGATTTGCTGAAAAAGTTGCGTTGTTGTGCTAAGACTATCTGTGAAAAAAAGCCTAGACTTCTTTTTAAGAAACAAAGAAAAGTTCTTGAGAAAAAGAATGACTTAACCCAAATTCACTTTGTTCATGGGATCCCCCTTCATTTTGGACTGAAGGACAAAGAGTACAGCACTTACAGAGTGTTGGAAACAGTCCTAGGTAGCGGGATGAGCTCATTACTCTTCAAACGAATCAGAGAAGACTTGGGCCTTGTTTATAGCATAGACTTGGTTGGATCTTCGTGGGCAGATCATACACTTTTTAGCATTTATGCCTCTACAAGTAGCGAGAAATTCGCAAGGTACCTGGAAGAAATGGATAAATTGATGAGAGAAGACATAAGCAAGGAATTGTTTGAGTACGGAAAAAAGAGGCTTCTTGGCAAATTTCAAATGCTCACTGAAAGTGTGAGTTCTTTGTTCGGGCACTCACTTGGTTATATTTTGAACGATTTGGAACCAAAATCGATAGAAACGGAGATAAAGGAAACATCGCAAGTGACGTACAAGCAAGTTGTTGAACTTTGGAAAAGAATATGTTCAGAGCAATGGCATTGGGCTTTTGTTGCACCCAAGAATTTTGATATGCAAGGTGATAAACCTTGAGCAGTGAATATGGTCAACTTGTTTGGAAAAAGGTTGACTTTCTGGTGCCTGGTGATGTTAGTTTTGAAACTATAAAAGGTAAAGACAGCGGCGAGATAATTGTTAAAGCCGGACAAGTTTTGACTCAAGATGTCATTGCAAGACTTTCTGAAAACAATGTAAATTATCTTTGGGTAAAGGTTGGTGTTGCAAACCCTCCTATTGTTGAACCAACAAAGATAGAAAAAACCAAAGAAAGTATCAAAAGTGTATTTACTAAGGTTGTAGAAGAGATGAAAATAGACGTGCAAGAGGTTCACGAAATCTCGAGTCAGATTCTCAATGACATCATTAAAAATTATTCAGATAAGATAACACTCCTTTTTTTGATTCAGGAAAACGACGAAGAGTATACATATATCCATGAGGTTCACGTTGGTATGATCTCTGTCTTGGCAGGTTTGAGCATGAATATGAAGCTCTCAGAACTATCTCATTTATGTTTTTCGGCGATGATTCACGATGTTGGAAAAATTTTTATTCCCAAATCTGTGCTTTATGCTCCCAGAAGACTGAGTTCAGAAGAGTTCGAACTTGTGAAAAAACATGTTTTATACGGTGAAAGTATTTGTAAGGCATCTGGGATACGTAATCGGCTTGTAATAAGTGGTGTCAGAGATCATCATGAGAAACTGGATGGCACAGGTTACACTCAGGGTTTGAAAGGGTCAGAAATAACTACTTTTGCCAGAATAATAGCAGTTGCCGACATTTATGATGCACTAATATCCCAACGTTCTTACAAATCTTCTTGGTCTCCGTACAAAGCTATTTCGGAGTTAATCAGCCTCGCGTCTACTGGCAAACTCGACAAAAACATTGTAAATGCTTTTGTATCCATTGTTGGTCTCTATCCCGTTGGAACAACAGTTGCTCTGAACAATGGAATGAAAGCGACTGTGATTGGAAACACAAGAAAATTTGCTACCCGTCCTATTGTACGTTTGGAGGATGGAACTCAGGTTGATCTTTCTCAAGAGAAATTACTTATCATAGCTCAAGTTTTGGATTAAAACACCGGATAAAAACCTTGTTCACTCCAAAATTGCTTGAAAAGTTCATCGTACAAGTTTTTCAACATGTCCCTGTGCTGCTTTTCCCAGTGAGCAAGTTCCATCAAAGCCTTTTTCATGTTTTCATCCAAAGTGTTTCGCGCCATATCTTCATAAAAAGTGGCAAAATCATGTTCAATTAAATAAGCCATCCTGAGCACAGACAAATCTGTCATCATTTTTAAATCTTGAATTTCTTCTTGCTCTCTCATGACAAATTCCGATGACCCTACAACCTGGGTAGGAATATCAATTTTTTCATTGCCCAGAAGATCTAAAAGAAATTTAACATGATCTTCCTCCATTTCAGCAAGCTGAATGAGTGTATCTTTTAAAGACTTGTTTGAGACCCTTTCAGCTCTTGATTTGTAAAAATCTCGCCCTTCTATTTCTCGAGCTAGTGCATACTTTAAAACAATAATATCTTTGCGTTCCATTTTCTTTACCTCCTGCAAAACTATTATAATAAATAAAAGCCATAGTAAATATTGGAAATAAGGAGGAGTTGAAATGGGACTTAAGGAGAAACTCTCAGCGGATTTAAAAGAAGCCATGAAATCAAAAGATGAAGCAAAAGTACGCACTATAAGGATGTTGATCGCTGCGATAAAGAATTACGAAGTTGAGAAAATGGGTGTAGCAAGTGATGAAGAAATTGCTCAAATTATGGCAAAGGAAATCAAGAAAAGAAAAGAATCTATAGAGCTTTATGAAAAAGGTAACCGTCAAGATCTTGCTCAAGCTGAAGCTGAGGAAATAAAGATAATACAGTCTTACATGCCACAACAAATGAGCGAAGAAGAGATAAAAGAATTGGCTAGGAAAATCATAACTGAACTTAAACTTAGTAGTCCAAAAGACATTGGAACTGCAATGAAAGCAATAATGCCACAACTTAAGGGAAAAGCTGACGGAAAACTTGTAAACAAAATTGTATCGGATCTCCTTTCAGGTACGTCAAGCACTAGCTGAGAGGTGTTCGAAAACGGAAACAATAGTAGCGATTTCTTCACCAAAAGGTATTGGTGCTATAGCAATTATCAGGCTCAGTGGAGAGAAAAGCTGGGATATAGTTTTGAGAACACTTGAAAAACCAATTGAAGTAAAACCCAGAAGAATTTACCATAACTTTATCGTGGATAGCGATGGAAAAACAATAGATGAAGTTACCGTTGTATTTTACAAAGCTCCGAAGTCATACACTGGTGAAAATATGGTTGAAATAATGTGTCATGGTGGTTATGTGGTTAGTGAAATGATTTTAGAGCTTTTAATGAACAACGGGGCGAGATTAGCAGAACCTGGAGAGTTTACAAAACGTGCATTTCTAAATGGAAAAATGGATCTCACAAAAGCTGAGGCAGTCAGACAAATAATTGAAGCTTCTTCTAGACACACGGTAAAAGCAGTTTCAGCGAACCTAACTGGTAGGTTTTCACACTTCATTAGACAATTACGAGAGGACATGCTAGGACTTTTAGCACGCATTGAGGTTGAGTTTGACTACCCGGACGATGTATTCGTGGATCATACTCAGACTATAGAAATGGCTCGAGCTGTTTTATCCAAAATTGAACAATTACTGAAGAATGCGGAAAACAGGTTGGCTGTATCTTCAGGCATAAAAGTGGTAATAGTTGGAAAACCGAATGTAGGGAAATCATCGCTTTTAAACGCAATAGCTAAGGAAGAAAAAGCAATAGTGACGGAAATACCCGGGACCACAAGAGATCTTATCGAGGTTCCTGTAAGTATCGATGGAATAAACTTTACCCTTATTGACACTGCCGGGATAAGAATTTCGAATGACAAAGTCGAGCAAATTGGTGTAGAACGAGCTATAACAGCTTGTGGCAAAGCAGATTTGGTTCTGTTTGTTCTTGATGCAACGACTGAACTTGATGAAAATGATTTAAGAATTTTGGAATTGATAAAAGATAAGAGATATCTTGTTGTGATCAACAAAATTGATGCAAGAGATTTCGTGGATCGAAAGAAGATCATGCAGGTTCTTAGAACTGATTCACACGTATTAACTGTTTCAGCGTTGAAGAAAGAAGGAATAGAAGAGGTCGAAAAGCAGATTGTAAACAGCGTGCGCGATGTAATTTCGTCTACAGATGGATATGTAACCACACAGAGGCAATACGAGCATTTGTTGGAATGCCGAAGAAGTTTTGTGAAAGCATTGAACGGCCTTGAGGAGTCAATTAGCTTAGACATGGTTGCTGAAGATTTGAGGGCATCACTTAGTCAACTTGATTTGTTGATTGGAGAGAATTACACTAAGGACTTGATAGAGAGAATATTCAAAGATTTCTGCGTCGGAAAATAATGAGGGGAGGTTCCTCCCCTCATTCTCACTTAACCTTCTCCTTGAGAGCCTTTCCAGGTTTGAACTTCGGTACTTTTCTCTCAGGAATGGTTATAGGCTTCTTGGTTTGTGGGTTGACACCTTTTCTTTGAGCAGCCTTCTTAACCATGAAGGTTCCGAATCCCACAAGTTGCACTTTTTCGCCCTTACCAAGAGCATCGGCGATCGTTTCAAGAGCTACATCAAGAGATTTCTTGATTTCCTTTTTCTTCAACCCCGTCTTCTTTGCAATTCTGTCGACAAGTTCCTTCTTGTTCATTCGTCATCCCCCTTTCTGATTGACTTTTAGGAGGTTCACCCTCCCTCATTTATGAATAATAGCACTTTTCCAAGGGTCATTTCAAGTCCCATTTCGATCAAATCAGAAAAAACTCAAATTCAAGATGCGATAGATATCTTGAATAAAAGAGTTATGACAAGTAAGAGTGAGAAAAGCTGAAATATTGCGAGTTTTATAAGTCACATTTGGTGATATTTGGGTTTTTTATGGTATTATCAAGCGTAGAATCGAAAAGGGAGGGATTGAAATGAGGAAATTGTCCGTAATAGTCCTTTTGACTCTTGCGCTTCTTGGATTTGCAGTTTCGCAGTTTGTTCCAGTAAATTATGACAGTATTTTTATCACACGATCTAACGGGAAGTACTATGATCTTGTCAAGAAATCTGGCTTGATCAAAATCTTAGCTGTTGATCTTGGACTTGAACCAATGATTCAGGGCCTAATGGCAAGCTATACGGCTCAGTATGGCCTGACAATTAAAGATATCGATGATCTTCTTAGAGGTGATCTTCTAGCTGTACAAAGTGGAGAGAATGTCTTTTTAGCTTTGGGCCCATCTGCTTCTGCGTCGAAATTTGTAAAGGTTGTGACTTCTTTTTTAGGCCAAGAGTTCTTTGTTGATCATAAGAATAATTATCTACTCATTTCTACGAGTAAGGAATTACTTGATCAGTGTTCGAAAGGTGGAGGCTCTATTCCAAAAGAAGTGATGGATTATTTCAAAGACGAAAAGATCTGGGCTATCAGTTATGCATCAAAACTTTTGGTGGGCGAAGCTGTATTTTCATCGAAAGGTTTCGTAAGTGTTTCAAACGATCAAATCTATTCAGAGCAAATTCTTTTACCACAAAATGATGCTGCAAAACAAACTTTGAAACAACTTAGCTCTTCAGGAAACTTTGAACTTGCTAAAGACAAGAATCTGGCTGGAGAAGTTTTTGCTTTTGTCAACATGTCTGACTCGAAAGCAACAGATATATTATTTCAGACATCCGGGAACATCTCCCAAGTTTCAGAATTTGGGAAAATGTTTGGCTTGGATTCAAAGGAGTTTTTCGATAAATTCCAGAAACTCTTGAAAAAGTTCACCGGTAAAGCCGTTATGTCAGTCCAGCTGGCGGAAGCGGTTGAATCACTTTTTTCATCGGATCAAGAATCAGGCTTGGATGCAAAGACATACGGTGCTTTATCTATGAAAACTAACCTCCAGGAACTTAAAGGAATCTTAGGTGGGGAAATAAAATCTGCCGGTAACGTGCAGTATCTTGATACAGATGGGCTCTATTTAACGATAGATGGAAGCTTAGTGAAATTTTATTCAGTTCCGCCACACGAATACAAAGTGGGAAGAAGTTCTTTGGATAAAGCTATAAATCTTTTTAAACCAAACGAGATGTCACTTTTTGTTTTCGTGGATTTCGATCCAATATTGGACAAGCTTCTTGGTATCACTACTGGTTCTATTTTCGTTCTTTTTCAAAATGTTGAAAACAACTTGTTGAAAACAATTTGGTATCTTAAGTAAGGAGGTGTATGGCCAGTGAAAAAATACGTATACTTTTTTGCGGATGGAGTAGCAGAAGGAAAGGCGGAAATGAAGGACATTCTTGGTGGCAAAGGAGCTAATCTTGCTGAAATGACCAACCTAGGAATACCAGTTCCGCCTGGTTTTACAATTTCCGCTGAGGTTTGCAGGTATTTCTATTCTCATGGGCATACTTACCCAGATGGACTGAAAGAGGAAGTCGAAAAAGCCATGAAAAGGTTGGAACAGGTGACGAAGAAAGGGTTTGGAGATCCCCAAAGACCATTGTTAGTTTCTGTTAGATCGGGTGCAGCAATTTCCATGCCTGGCATGATGGATACGATTTTGAACCTGGGTTTGAATGATACGACTGTTGAAGGACTTGCAAAGATGACGAACAATTCTCGTTTTGCTTATGATGCCTACCGCAGGTTCCTTCAAATGTTTGGTGATACAGCCCTCGGTATACCACGCAGCAAATTTGAAACTGCACTTGAAGAAATGAAGAAAAATAAAGGCGCAAAATTCGATGTGGAACTAGATGCAAACGATCTTAAGAAACTTGTTGAAATTTTCAAGAATATTTACAAAGAAGAAGGCAAGGAATTTCCGCAGGATGTCAACAAGCAATTGTGGCTTGCAATTGATGCTGTTTTTAGGAGTTGGATGAGCGAAAGAGCAATCAAGTATAGACAGATCAACAATATCAGGGAAGATCAAATGCTTGGTACTGCAGTGAACATCGTTGCGATGGTCTTTGGAAACATGGGTGAAAAGTCAGGAACAGGTGTGGCATTCACAAGGGATCCAAACACTGGTGAGAAAAAGATCTACGGCGAGTTCTTACAAAACGCACAAGGTGAAGATGTCGTTGCTGGTATAAGGACTCCTCTTCCAATTTCTGAACTGAAGAAGATCATGCCATCGACTTATGATGAGCTAGCTGGAATAATGGAACGCTTGGAGAAACATTACAAAGACATGCAAGATATAGAGTTCACAATTGAAGAGGGCAAGTTATACATGTTGCAGACAAGAAGTGGCAAGCGAACTTCAAGAGCTGCTATAAAGATAGCAGTCGACATGGTTCATGAAGGTTTGTTAACAAAAGAAGAAGCAATTTTGAGAGTTAAGACGGAAGACGTCGAAAGAGTTTTGCATCCGAGATTTGATGAAAAGGCTCGAACAAAAGCAACCGTCATAGCCAAAGGTTTGCCTGCATCTCCTGGTGCAGCAACAGGAAAAGTTATTTTTGACGCACATAAAGCTGAGGAACTTGGTAGAAATGGTGAACAAGTAATCCTTGTCAGGCCAGAAACAAGCCCAGAAGACGTCGGTGGAATGGCTTTTGCACAAGGTATTCTCACTTCCAGGGGCGGAATGACTTCTCATGCTGCAGTTGTTGCACGTGGTATGGGTAAACCAGCAGTTGTTGGTGCTGAAACTATTGAAGTCAAAGAAGAAGAAGGCTTGTTCAGAGTGAATAACGTGTCGGTAAAGGAAGGAGACTGGATATCAATAGATGGTGCAACAGGAGAAGTTTTGCTCGGTAAAATCCCAACCATTAAACCAGTTGGCTTGGAAGGAGAAATTGCAGAACTGCTAAAGTGGGCAGATGAGATTAGAAGATTGGGAGTTAGAGCAAATGCGGATATTCCAAGAGATGCCGAAGTTGCAAGGAAATTTGGCGCAGAAGGTATAGGTCTGTGCAGAACGGAGCACATGTTCTTCGAAAAAGATAGGATACCGAAGGTACGAAAGATGATTGTGGCAAAGACGAAGGAAGATCGTGAAAAGGCTTTGGCAGAGCTTCTGCCACTTCAAAAGGATGACTTCAAGGGCCTATTCAGAACAATGGCAGGTTTTCCTGTTACGATAAGGCTCATCGATCCACCATTGCACGAATTCTTGCCGCATGATGATGACCAAATCGAAGCAACCGCAAAGGAACTTGGAATATCTGCAAAAGAGTTGAAAGACGTTGTTGAATCTTTGAAAGAGTTGAACCCAATGCTTGGCCACAGAGGTTGCCGATTGACAATTACATACCCCGAAATCGCTGTAATGCAGACAAGAGCAATAATCGGAGCAGCTATTGAACTGAAGAAAGAAGAGAACCTCGACGTTATACCTGAGATCATGATACCGCTTGTTGGTCACATAAAAGAACTTGTTTTCATGAAGAAGATAATCAAAGAAGTTGCCGATGAAATGATTCGAGAGTCGGGTGTAAAGATTGAATACAAGATAGGTACGATGATCGAGGTTCCAAGGGCATGTGTGACGGCAGACGAGATTGCTAAAGAAGCCGAATTTTTCAGCTTTGGAACAAATGATTTGACTCAGATGACCTTCGCATTCAGCCGCGATGACATCGGAAAATTCTTGCCAGAATATCTGCAGAAGGGAATATTGGAACATGACCCGTTCAAGACCTTAGATTACGAGGGTGTTGGCAAATTGGTTGAAATGGGTACTCAAAAAGGTAAACAGGCTAGGGCAAATCTAAAAGTTGGAATCTGCGGTGAACATGGTGGGGATCCTCGCTCGATCCATTTCTTCCACAAAGCTGGTCTTGATTACGTAAGCTGTTCGCCTTATAGAGTACCTGTTGCTAGACTTGCAGCAGCTCAAGCCACGATCGAGGGTAAAAAATACGAAGAAAACGGATAAGAAGAGGGCGCAAAGCCCTCTTCTTTTACTTTGGAGGAAAGAATGGAACACTATTTTGTTGAGAAGCCACAGAGTGAGCTGAGGGTAAAGAGAATAGTTTTTAGGCTCAAAAATGGTAGGACTTACATCTTTGATACTCCGTCCGGTGTTTTCAGTTTTGGTGAAGTTGACAAAGCCACACGTATTCTGCTGGAAAATGCTTTGGTTCAAGGAAAAAAGGTGCTTGATCTAGGTTGCGGTTATGGCGTGATTGGTATAGTCTTAAAAGGTGAATACCCCGATCTAGAGGTTTGCATGAGTGATATAAACGAAAGAGCTGTTGAATTCGCCAAAATCAACGCTAAGAATAACAATGTTGAAGTGCGTATAAAAAAGGGTGCTTTTTTGGAACCTTGGGCTGGAGAAAGTTTCGATATGATCTTGTTAAATCCACCGATTGCCGCTGGTAAAAAAGTTGTTTTAAGAATGCTATCTGAAGCTAAGGAATATTTGACTCCTGGTGGTTTACTGCAGGTAGTTGCATATCACAATAAAGGTGGATCATATGTTCAGAAGGCTATGAAAGAGTTCTTTGGAAATGTTAAAGATCTATACAAAGAAGGCGGGATAAGAATATACCTATCTAAGAAGGATTGACAATGCTTCAGGTTAGACAAATTTGCTTTGCTTACAAAGACAAACCGATTTTGAATAGGATTGATTTAACCATAAAAGAAGAGGAATTTCTGTTGTTAACAGGTGCAAACGGTTCTGGAAAGACCACCTTGCTCAAGATTCTTGCTGGCTTGCTTTCAGCCCAGAGTGGTGAGATTTTCTACAATGGCAGCAAGATTTCTCAAGAAGAATTGAGAAAAATTACAGGATATGTTTTTCACAATCCTCTTGAGCAGATTTTCAATTTTACAGTCGAACAGGAAATAGCTTTTGGTTTGGAAAACATGGGGTTAGAACGAGAAGAAATCCTGTCACGTGTAGATTCTGTGATGAAAATCTTTGATTTGCAAAAGTATAGAATGAAAGATCCTGCAAAGCTTTCCGCTGGACAAGCTCAAAAAGTTGCTATTGCGTCCATTATTGCCTTTAGACCAACATTCTTGTTTTTGGATGAACCAACCGGTATGTTGGATGAGGAAGGATGCAGGCAAGTTAAGAATTGTTTGAAATCTTTGCTGAAAAATGGTATTGGTATTGTTGTTTCAACTCATGAACCTTGGTACTTTGAGGAAATGACTTCGCGAGTGATTCACCTGAGCAGAGGTATCATAGACTTTGATGGAGATTACGACGAATTCAAGAAAAGAAACTTTGAAGATGTGGAGATACTTCAATGATAAGAGATGAGAAGTTTGTCCTAGAGGTTCGAGACCTTTGGTTTCGTTATCCCGAGGAAGAATTCTTTGTGCTACAGGCTTTGAACTTTGTTTTGAAATCCGGCGAAATTGTACTTATAGTTGGAAAGAATGGCAGCGGAAAAACCACACTTCTCAAATTACTGGCTGGCTTGGTTAAACCGACAAGTGGTATGATACTTTGGAACGGGAAGGATATATTCAATTATCCAGAATATTCCAAGAAGATCGGTTTTGTAATGCAATATCCTGAGGATATATTTCTTTGCAGCAATGTCCGAGAGGAAATCCTTTATGCTTCTAGCAACCTAAAGGTGGGTAATTATGAAGAAAGGTTAGCCAGAGCTTGTAGCCTCACTGGTCTGGATAAGGAAATACTCACGAAGAACCCTTTTGCACTTTCTCATGGAGAAGCACGAAAAGTAGCCATTGCTGCAGCAATAGCACACGATCCTGATTTACTAATCCTTGATGAACCATTTATTGGTCTTGACAGATTTGGGAAAAGAGCTATTATAAACATCTTGACAGCTTGGAAAGAGCATGGAAAAAGTGTCGTGCTCAGCGCTCAAAATTCAAATGTTCTGAAAGGTATGGATATAAAAGTATATTCTTTAAAAGATTGCAACCTGGAGCGAATCGATATAGGAAAAGATCGTAACATTGACAGTTTATACACTACATGATAGAATGAGAAAACGGAGCCCCTATAGTTCAATGGATAGAACGGCGGATTCCTAATCCGCAAATGGAGGTTCGATTCCTCCTAGGGGCACCATATTTCTTTCGTTGACGAAGAAGTATGTCTGTGGTAGAATTTTAAAGCGGTTTTTAAGTTTGCGGGCCGTTAGCTCAGCAGGTAGAGCACCTGACTCTTAATCAGGGGGTCGCAGGTTCGAATCCTGCACGGCCCACCAGGCAAAGAGGAAGCCTTGCTTCCCACCCCAAGACAAAGTCGAAGGGGTTCTTGCATAAAAACGAACGCTATGGGAGGCGGGCATTAGCCCGCTTTATTTTTTAGCATAGGGAGGCGAAAATTATCGAAAAGGAACATGTATTGCTCAAAAATGAACAAATTAAGAAACCGACTGTTAGAGTAATTGACTCAGATGGTAAGCAGATAGGTGTACTGCCAACTCGTGAAGCTATTGAAATTGCGAGAAGAAAAGGTTTAGATCTTGTTTTAGTTTCTCCAAACACTGACCCGCCTGTTGCAAGAATAATGGACTTTGGTAAGTACATGTACCAGTTATCCAAGAAACAGAAAGAAGCTAAGAAAAAGCAGAAACAACAAGAGATAAAGCAAATGAAGTTTAGGCTAAAAATCGATGAACATGATTATCAGACGAAGTTAAAGCATGTGAGAAGGTTTTTGGAAGACGGGAACAAAGTTAAAGTCACAGTTATGTTCAGAGGTAGGGAAATAATCTTCCAAGAGAAAGGGAAAGAAATACTTGACAGAATAGCTAAAGAAGTTAGCGATATAGGTGAGGTGGAGGGCGAACCCAAACTTGAGGGTAGAGACATGTGGATGCAGATCAAACCAAAGGGTAGTTAAGGGAGGTCATTGAGATGTCGAAAACCAAGATGAAAGTCAGCAAAACGGCAGCCAAAAGATTTAGGGTAACAAAGAATGGTAAAGTTCTTTTCAATCATGCTCGAACAAGACATACTACAGGTAAGAGAAAAAGATCGGCTTTGAGAGTTTTGAGAAAGAAAGATGTATTGCAAAAAGGCGACGAAAAAAGAATCAAAAAAATGCTTGCAATGAAGTAAGAGGAGGAATGAGACATGAGAATCAAAAGATCTGTTCATGCGAAGAAAAAACGCAGACAGTTTTTAAAAGGTGTAAAAGGTTTCAGAGGAGCAATTCGCAGAAGATATAAACTAGCAAAGCAGCACTATGTTAGAGCAAAGGTATATGCATATATCGGTCGAAAACTTAGGAAAAGGGATTTTAGAAAGATTTGGATAACAAGAATAAATATAGCCGCAAGGCAGAATGGCATCAAGTATAGCCAACTAATTCATGGTTTGAAGCTTGCAAATGTGAATATCAACAGAAAGATGTTGGCTGAACTTGCTGTAAATGATCCGGCAGCTTTTGCAGAGTACGTCAAAATCGCTAAGGAAAGTTTGAAAAAATCAACTGTTTCCTCTGCACGATAATTGCAGTTTGAGAAATAGTTGGCTGAGGTGGCCTTTTTATGAAACTTTCCATTAGGGTTATTGGCATAATTATTGCTATCATATTGTCAGGTACAAGTTTAGGTATATTTTTCTTAATAACAACATCAAACGTTAAGAAGTCGACTTTTGAACTCACCGAGTGGGCTTTTGAAGACAAGGTTGCTGCGGCGATAAATACTTTTGTGGATCTTGTTTCCAGAACTTATGGAAAATTGAGAATCGAGAAAAACAAATTGGTCGATGCCAATGGAATACCAATTGATGGAAGATTTGAACTTGTTGATGCGATTTCAAAGAATATGAATATCGTTGCGACTATTTTCAAAGCTGAGGGAGATGACTTCATCAGGGTAGTGACTTCTGTAAAAAAAGACGACGGCAGCAGAGCTATTGGAACGTTCTTGGGTAAAGACAGTGCAGCGTACAATCCAGTACGAAATAAGCAGAGGTATATTGGAAGAGCTAAGATACTTGGCAAAGATTACGTCACGGCGTACGATCCATATCTTGACGAAAATGGAAACGTAATAGGTATATTGTTCACAGGTGTTCCAACAGCTGAGTTGACTGCTGTTGGGAAAAGATATCAAACTTCACTTACAAAAACTTTGTGGGTTACTTTTGCAATAGTTATTGCTGTTTCGATAACTCTAACTGCATTTGTTTTCGAAGTGACAATGGTTAAAGGTATAAGGATGCTACATCCTGTACTCAAAGCTTTTGGTGAAGGTGATTTCACTGTAAAATACGAATACAAAGGTCTAAGTAAAGACTTCAATGATTTGAGGGAAGCACTAGAGAAACTTAAAATTGGACTTAAACCTTTGTTCGAACAGCTACAAGGAAACACCGACAGATTGCTTATAGAAGCTCGAAATCTTTCGGTTATTGCAGAGGAAAACAGTGCAAACAGTGAAGAGCTAGCTGCTCAGATGGACAGTGTGAACAAGAATGCGCAGAATGCATCTGCATCGATACAAGAGGTGACAAGTGGGGTAGAAGAAGTAGCGGCAAGTGCGCAGAATGTTTCCAAGGCAGCGCAAGGATTGACAGAGAAAGCGACGTTAGTGAAAACAGCTGCAGATAAAGGTAATGAAGCAGTTAGGACGATAATTGAGATGATTACACAGACGAAGGAAGGTGCTCAGAGGACAGAGAAGGTAGTATTAGAGTTATCAGAGAGTGCGAAGAACATAGGTACGATAGTAGAGACGATAAACAGCATAGCAGAGCAGACGAACTTATTGGCGCTGAATGCAGCGATAGAGGCAGCGAGGGCAGGTGAGGCAGGTAGGGGATTTGCGGTGGTAGCGGATGAGATAAGGAAATTAGCAGAGGAGAGTAAGAATGCTACGCAGAAGATAGGAGAGATTTTGACGAAGATACAACAAAGTTCACAGAGGGCAAGTAATGAGACGATAGAAGCGGTGAAGCAGGTAGAGAAGACGGTGGAGCAATCAGTAGTGATAGGTAAGGAGTTAGAGAACATATTGAGGGAGGTAAGAGAGATAAGTGGGATGATAGAAGGATTAGCTGCAAGTTCAGAGGAGATGAGTGCAGCGGCGCAAGAGATGAGTAGTGCGATGGACACTGCTACGAGGTCGATAACAGAGATAGCAAGGCAGATAGAAGAGATGTTAGGTGCATTGAAACAACAAGCTGAAGCAAGTCAACAAGTTAGTCAATCAGGTGAAGAGCTGAGTGCAATAGCGGATAGTTTAGTTGAACAGGTTAGAAAGTTCAAGATATAACATTAGTTTTAGATTAAACAAAAGGGCGCATTTGCGCCCTTTTTTACTCTGATTCTAATTTTTGGAGAAACGAATCTTGGGTTAACGAATTAGCAAAAGTATGTTTCGACCTTTGTATAAATTGTTTCATCAGCTAAAAGGGTTATTGATAACACTTTTATAGCTTTATTAAAATTTGATTTGACTATAAGTCAATGAATTTAAGTACGTGATATAATCAGCTCAGAAAAAATTTTCTGAACAGATTAAGGAGGATCTAGTCTGAGTAACCTAGTGAAAATTTTCAACAAGAAACTGATGCAACCATTTTTGGTTTTGGAGTTGGTTTTGTTTTGTCTTTTGATCTTTTTGGTCATTCGCTTTGCTGATTTATACACCAGAAAAAAGGTAGATTCTTTGACGCAAACTGCACAAGAATTTTTTTGCAAGGCTGATGAAGAAGTGATGAACATTATAAGAAGCTACGAGAAAGATTTAACTGCCATGATAATGCACTTGATCAGAGAAGTTGAAATTCCGCGTTCTGAAGATAATATTCCAGTTGATTTTGAAAAACTTCGAACCATCGCAGAGACTTATTTAGACCAACTTGAGTACTACTTCCCAGAGTACAATTTCCACTTGATATCACCTTCAGGTATTGTTTACGCCACAGATCTTTCAAATGATCGTGGATCTAATACGAAATCAACTGAGCAACTTTGGGAACGTGTAAAGCAGTTGATCAATACGCAAAGAAATTTCGTTGAGATTATAGTAACCGATCCACTAACTGGTAGAAGGAAGTTGTATGTACTATCTGTTCTTAAGAATGGTTATATCTTTGCAATTAGTTTTTCTATAAATAATGAGATTTACAACGCTCATCTCAAATGGCTTGCAGATTTGAAGGGTTACTTTGTCAAAGATGTTAAGATCTACTTTGCCGACAATCTGATCTGGGAGTCATCAACAGGAACGATTCAAAAACCTGTGAATATTTTTGAAAAACTGTACGTAAGGATTCAAAAGAAGCAATTTGATTTGAGAATGGGTGATACATACAATCTAGTTATTTATCTAAACTTTTTTCCATTATTGTTCGTTTTGCTTCTTGGATTAATCATGACTTTAACACCTGTTATTGTTTTGAAGTTTGCCTCATCGAACTTTCAAAAAACGGTAGATAAAGACTTTCAAACGCTCAAAAATACCGTTCAAGAGTTCTTTGACAATTTGTGTGTTACGGAAAATCAAGATGTTTCAATCAAAGAGGTAGCCGATGTAATTGACACACTTGTTAAAGCCAGTCAGAAAGTCAGTGCGACTTTGGCTTCAGAGATAATAAATACAGCTACACAGCAATTACAAGTTGCCTACAATGAAATAGAAGCTTCTTACAAGAAAGTAGTGGAATTGAACAAGGATTTGAAAAAATCGTTTTTTGATTTTGCTATCATACTCGGTGAGGTAATAGAAGGATTTGAAGATGTAACAGGCCAGCATGTCAAAAGAGTAGTAAATTTGGTTTCTAAAATAGTCGCGAAAATGGACTTAGACGAAGAATACAAAGAAGAGATAATAAACTACTCCGCTCTTCATGACGTTGGAAAAATATTCATAGACAGGAATATACTGCTGAAACCTTCAAGATTGACACCTGAAGAATGGGAAGAGATGAAGAAACATACAATTTACGCTGAAAGAATCTTGTTTCACAAAAAATTCAAGGTAGCGTTGAATATAGCAAAGTATCATCACGAGAACTATGATGGAAGTGGATATCCTGAAGGATTGAAAGGGGAAGAAATTCCACTTGAAGCTCGAATAGTGAAGTTAGCCGATGTCTACGATGCATTAATATCAGAAAGGCCGTATAAAAAGCCGTCTTCAAAAGAGGAAGCGATTAAAATAATCACAGAAGGTGATGGAAGAACAAAACCAGAACACTTTGATCCGACTCTCTTGGCAATATTTAAACAAATAATCAATGAAATCGATTGAAAAACTGGTTGTAAAGGCGCTTTTTGATTCATGTTAAAAGATGTTGTGGTTGATAGTTTTAAGGGTTGTACAGTGTATTTAGTCAGCCGTTTGAAAGCAGAAACTTAGATTTCATCCAGATGAGAGAAAAAAGAATTCGCTTATTTGTCAGCTATCTTGTTAGAGTCTTGCTCCTAATTTAGTTGAACCCGAAATATTATAAAATAATCTTTTCAGTTTCAAACGACGGCTCGATCAAAAAACCTCTTGACAGGCTCTGCATGATTTGGTATTCTTGTACAAAAGTAAGTGAGGGGGTTTTCGGTTGAGTATAAGTTGTGTTTTCACTAAGGTAGGAATCTTCTCATACATCTATTGGTGGTTTAGGGGAATGCCCTCTTCTGAGATTCCCCTGCTGTTTGCTACCACATAGATGTAGGGGAATCTAATTAAAAAAGAAGAGGGCATCCAAAAAGGATGCCCTCTTTTTTTAAACTGTTCATGGAGGTGTAGGTCTATGAAAAAATTGATTTCCGCGGTACTTTTGATTGTTCTTTCGGTTTTAGTTCTTGGATCGGTTCGCGTCGGTATAACTCAGATTGTCGATCATCCAGCATTGAATGCGGTTTTTGACGGTATTATGAAGACCCTTGAAAATGCAGGTTTTCGCGTTGGGATCGATGTGATAATTGACAGGCAAAACGCTCAAGGAAGTGTACAGAATGCTGTTGCTATAGCTCGAAAATTTGCAGATGAGAAGCTTGATTTTGTTGTTGCAATTACGACACCTTCTGCTCAAGCAGTAGTGCAAGTTATAACTGACAGGCCTGTTATCTTCTCAGCTGTTACTGACCCTGTTGGTGCTGGTCTGATCAAACAACTCGGAAAGAACGACTCGAATGTTGTCGGAATCTCAGACATGACTCCAGTTTCCACGCATTTAAAACTCATCAAATTGGTCTTTCCGAATGCAAAAAAAGTGGGTGTCATCTACAATCCAGGTGAAGCAAATTCAGTTACTTTAACCAATATTGCTAAAAGTTTTGCCCCATCTGTTGGTTTGACAATTGTTGACATTCCCGGTACGAGTCCAACTGAAATGGTGACAGCCCTGAACAGCATAGGTCCAAGTGTTGATGTTTTGTACATTGGAACAGATAACACAGCTGCATCAAGTATACAGGCAATTGGTTCAGCGGCTTTGAGATTGAAGAAACCAATAGTTGCTGCCGACATCGATATAGCTCGTGGTGGAGGTGTGATCGGATTTGGCTTTGACTATTTCATGGTTGGAGTCGAAACTGGACAACTCTTGGTTGAATTGATAAAGGGGAAAAAGCCTCAGGATTTGGAATCTCGGGTGCTTGGAGCAGATTCTTTGCTGCTTTATATCAACCTTGATCTTGCAAAACAACTTAATATTGATATTCCAAAGGATTTAGTTGACAGAGCAAATGTATTAGTTCAGGATGGCCGTGAGGTGAAAAAATGATAGCTATCGTTGAACAAGGACTGTTATTGGCATTGGCCGCCATGGGTGTTTACATATCATTTCGCCTTGTGGATCTTCCTGATTTGACACCGGACGGCTCCTATGTGCTTGGTGGAGCCGTCGCGGTAGTTCTTCTTCACTCCGGCCATGGGTGGGTCTCTTCGATACTTTTCGCTGCACTGGCCGCTGGCGCGGCTGGGGCAGTTGTTGCGTTTCTAACCACCAGATTTAGGGTGAATTCACTTTTAGCATCGATACTTGTTATGACCGCATTGTACTCGTTGAGTATCAGGATAATGAATGCACCTAATTTGCCAGTTCCAAGGTTCGACACTGGAAAGATATTAGCTTACGAACAACTGACCGGAGGGACAACGTTAGATGACCTTCTAGGAAAAGTCAGTGTTAACTACGAGGCATCTGGTCTTCAAGCAGTTAAAGTACCTTTCAATAACCTTGCTGATGGAAAAGATTTGCTTTTGATAAGTTCTATAGTCTGCGTAAGTTTATTTTTACTTTGGATCTTCCTCAAAACAGAATTTGGGATGTTGCTCAGAGGTTATGGAAAGAACAGATTTGCCGTTAAAGCATTAGGTGTAGATCCAAACTTGTATGCTTACGTTGGGTTAATAATGGGAAACATATTTGCTGGATTGTCTGGTGCTTTGTTTTCGATTTACAGTGGTTTTGCGGACGTCAACATGGGTATAGGAACTGTAGTTGTTTGTCTTGCATCAGTGATACTTGGAGAAATCATCTTTGGAAGATTGCAACCAATGTATGGTGTTCTATTTCCAGTAACTGGTGCTGTTGTGTATCAATTCTTGCTATCTTTTGCCATGAAATACGGCTATAGAATTGGCTTTAAACCGAGTGACATGAAGTTGCTAACCGCAGTCTTTGTCGTCTCAGTGATAGCCATCAGAAGGTTCAAGAAAAGTGAGGTGATGATATGATCGAGCTTGAAAACATCACCGTGATTTACAATAAAGGAACGCTTGATGAAAAGGTTGCTTTGAAAGAGGTTAATTTGACTGTTCAGCCAGGGGAGTTCTTTGTTATTGTTGGGTCAAACGGCGCCGGTAAATCGACTTTATTGAAGGTTATAGTTGGTGATGTAAAGCCAACAGAAGGATTTTGTAAGGTCTTCGGGCAAATTGTCAAACCCGAAAAGATTTTCAAACAAGCGAGTATCGTCTGCCAAGATCCTGATATGGGAGTTTTTCCAAATCTTTCAATAGAGGAAAATTTGATTTTAGCAGGAAAAAAAGGATTGAGAGGATTTAGCTTTGGAAGGATTAGTGAAAAAATCTTGGATTTGCTTGTTTCTACGAAGATGGGACTGGAGTATGATTTAAAGAGAAAAGCGTCCAAACTTTCTGGTGGGCAAAAACAAGCACTTGCGATTGTAATGGCTGTAGCTTCGGAACCTAAACTGTTGCTCTTGGATGAACATACCGCTGCACTTGATCCAAAAAGTACGGAAACCATTATGGAATTAACCGAGAGAATAAACAAAGAGTTTGGAACAACTATTCTGATGATAACTCATGACATGAGCATAGCGGAACAATTCGGTAACACAATTGTTGTCCTAGAGAATGGTAAAATAATTGCAATGATCGACAAACGAAAAGAAAAGGTTGCTGCTTCACAGTTAAAAGCAATGATAAGGTCGGCACAACTTTCTTGGGTACCAAGGCATCCGGGGTGAAAAGATGAATAAAGACTTTTTGATAAAAGCAGCTGAGAAATTTGGTACACCCATTTATCTGTATGATTTACCAATGATTCTTGAACGAATTGATTCTGTCAAAAATGTTTTTGAAGACTTAGATTTTTCCCTAGCATTCGCAATGAAAGCCAACTTTAATCGTGATATTCTACGTACTTTCAACAACATTGGCCTAATGATTGATTGTGTTTCTCTTGGGGAGTACCTTCAAGCCAGAAAAGTTGGATTTTCCCCAAACAAGGCAATCATTAACGGAAATTGTAAAAAATATAAGGATTTAAGGCAGTATATCGACGATGAGGTTTTTTCTATCAACCTTGATTCGTTTGAAGAGCTTTTGAGACTAGAGAAGCTGACTAATAAGCCAACAAGAGTTTGTATAAGGGTTAATCCAGATATTGATCCCAAGACTCATCCACGCATCTCAACAGGTTTGAAGGAAAAACAGTTTGGTGTTGATTACGATACAGCAGCGGCTATGATAGAAAAGATTGCACATAACAGTAAAATCAAACTAATAGGGCTTCATTGCCACATAGGTTCTCAAATAACAAATGTTGAACCATACGAAGAAGCAATTATTTCAATAAGGCAATTTGTGGATCGAATGAAATTGAAACTTGAGGTGTTAAACATTGGTGGAGGATGGGGAATCGATTATGGTGATGGAAGCTTTCTAGATTTGCAAAAATATAAGCAAAAAGTAGTCCCATTGTTGAAAGATTTTAACTGCAGGATAATTCTAGAACTTGGGCGCTTTGTAGTTGCTCCGGCAGGTTACTTAGTAACGAAAGTTGAATATGTAAAAAAGACTAAGTACAAAACTTTTGTTGTTGTAGATACTGGGATGACTCATCTGATAAGACCTGCTATGTACGATGCCAAACATAGGATAATTTTCTTGTATGATTCCTCTAATCGCGACAGAATAACTGCCGATATCGTTGGGCCAGCTTGTGAAAGTTCAGATGTCATAAGAAATGCCATTGAAATGCCGATACCTGTGGAAGGTGAGCTGTTAGCCATTTGTGATGTTGGAGCATACGGCTATTCAATGGCCTCTGATTACAATTTGATTCCAAAACCTATCGAAGTCATTTGGGATGGTGAAGAGTTCTTTAGATCTTTCTGATCTTCACTGCAGTCCCATATGCTATAACTTCGGCTGCTCCACTCATTACGCTTGCGCTTCCCAATCGCATTCCGATTATGGCGTCTGCTCCTATTTTCTCTGCTTCGGCAATCATCCTTTTAATTGCAATGTTTCTCGCCTCAGTCAGCATTTCAGTGTAAGACTTGATCTCTCCACCAGCTAGTGTTTTAAACGCTGCGGCGATGTCCTTTCCAAGATGTTTTGAGTGGACAGTATTTCCCATCACAATTCCCAATGTCTCAACAATTTCGTAGCCTGGAAGTGTATCAGTTGTAGCTATTATCATTTTGGTTCCTCCCTCCCTATATCTCTCTTTTACTGAAAGTTTGGTAACTAGCAAAAATTGTTATACAACTTATGATCAATAATACAATGCTGTATTTTAGATCTGCTTTGCCGCTTTCAAAGATTTTGATTCCAAGTATGTAAGAATAAACATTCATGAAACGGAGTGGTTTGAGCAAGCCAAGAACCGTTGTTCCAGCCAGTACTGCAAAAGAACCAAGTAGGGGCTTGACTTGGTCAGATGATATAACCGACAAAAACAGAGCAACCGAGAACCAGAAGATGCTTCCACAAACTGCGTGCAGCGTGAAAGATGCAGTATATTCATAGGCAAGAGGCTTGTTTGCTATAAGTGAATACAGAGCTGGTAATAGCGAAAAGAAGGTAATCTCAACTATTAGAACCAAGAGAGCAACTAAGGTTTTAGAAGAGAAAGCCTTCTTCCTATTATTTCTTGCGAGCAAAAATTCTATTGTCCCATTTTCGTACTCTCTTGCGAACAGTGGAAAGGCCATTATAACAGCTATCACTGGCACAATTTGCCCGAAGTTCTTTCCAAACCATTGTGAATAGATAAAGAAAGTCCAGTCATTCAATCTTTCTACTAGTTCCGCCGGCAGGAGCTTCTTCAATATCTCTGGCATGCTTTGTACATGAGTATATTCACGTAACACAGAAACTGCGAGTTTTTGAAAAGGTGCCACTAAGAAAAACAATCCTATAACCAGAATAATGATGAAAATAGCTCTAAATCTCATGTCGTAAAATTCCTTCTTAAACATCATCTCACCCCTTTGACAATTGCCTCAAAGATTACATCAAAGCTTGCCGGTTCAACTTTTCCCTTTGCATTTTCTTTTCTTGTAAGATATATCTCGTCCGTGTTTGTCTTTTTGTAAAGGAAACCATCAACTTTTTCCCCTCTTGGAACAATGCACAAAACGTACTTGTCCTTGAGATTGTCAAGTTGATCCATTTCTAAAATCTTTCCCCTTACCATTATTGCAACTGTGTCAGCCAGTTTCTCAACCTCAGAGAGTATGTGGCTGGTGTAGAAAACCCCCTTGTTATTGTAGGAAAGTTCCCTTATTTTTTCCAAAATCTTATTTCTCATGAGTGGATCCAAACCCCAAGTTGGTTCATCGAGGAAGTAAACGTCAGCATCTTGCGCTAGGATTATCGAAAGATAAGTTTGGGTAATCATTCCATGTGATAGATTTGCTATCTTTTCTTTCAAAGGAATTTGAAATTCTTCAAGCAAATCGACTGCTTTTTTCAAATCGAAATTCTTGGTCAAAGCAGCTGCAATTTCTATCATTTCTTCGACGCTGAAATGTCTATAAAGTTCTTTTGTTTCGGGTAGGTACGCATAACTACCTTTTAATTCGATCTTTCCAGAATTTGGTTTCCTAAAACCAAGAATACATTTGATTGTCGTAGTTTTTCCAGCACCATTTGGGCCTACTAATGCTAAGATTTGTCCTCTATCAAGCTGGAGTGAAACACCATCGACAGCTTTGTTGTTCTTGTAGGATTTTTGCAGGTTCTCAACGGTTAGGATCATTTTCATCCCTCCTGTACATCTCATCTAACATCTGTGCCAAAATATTTTGGTCTATTCCAACTCTTTTGCACTCAGCAACGATTCGTTTAAAATCATCTAGCATCTTTTCAGCAAACCTCTGTTTGTCGAATTCAGCGACGGCGTAACCTTCACCTCTTACGGGTTGCAAGACTCCTTCTAAAGTTAGCTCTCTGTATGCTCTTGCAACTGTGTTTATATTTACTCCAAGATCTTGTGCAAGAGACCTAACAGATGGTACGAAGTCACCTTTTTTCAAAACTCCGGCGGATATAAGGGCTTTTATTTTCTCTTTTATTTGTTTGTAAACCGGTACATGTGAGGCAAAATCAATTGAAAACCACATCATCTTCACCACACTGTAATACTACACCATTACAGTATGATTGTCAATATTCGTCGCTGATGGCAAATTTTTGTCCAGGAACTGATGATAAAAGACCTATGAATTGACTACCCTGAACACGTAATGTACTCTTGTAAAAGCATAAATAAATCGTGCTGAAAAGAAGCAAAGTTCGTGATTATCTCAAGATTTTAGTGAGACCTAAATGTGCACTCTGAGGTTTCGTGACGAATTATGACATTAATGTATAGTAAATGCGATGTTTATAATCTCTGCGTTGCATATTAATTACCTAATTATGTTAGCATTAATTTTAGTCTAGGTCTTGACTTTACTTGTGAGAAAGTAGCAGTATTTAATTGAATACCTCAAGTTTGTAGCCAGATGCCACAAATTGGAGGTAAAAATTTTTAACGAAAATCCTGGAGGTGATAGAATGCTAAGAGTTTTGGGGAATGCGTTTGCAAAGTTTGCTCGCAAGTATTTGCCAGATGCACTAATTTTTGCCATTATTTTGGCCTTAATCACCTTTGTCCTTGGTATGGTTGTTCAGAAAAAAAGTCCAATTGACATGATCAGGTACATGGGTGATGGTTTTTGGAACTTGCTTGCCTTTGCAATGCAAATGTGTCTAGTTTTGATGACAGGGCATATCCTCGCTCAAACTAAACCAATGAGTGCTATACTCAAAGCAATTGCAAAAGCTGCTAATACTCCCTTCAAAGCTGTTGCTCTAGCTTGTACTGTGATGATTATCACAAGCTATCTGAACTGGGGTTTTGGATTGATATTCACATCACTCTTAGCAGTTGAAATTGCTAAGAACATGAAAGGAAAAGGTTTACACTACCCATTGCTGGTTGCTTCAGCATATTCGGGCTTTTTGGTATGGCATGCAGGATTTTCGGCTTCAGCACCGTTGTTGGTTAACACAAAAGGACATTTCTTAGAAAAAACAATCGGTCTAGTACCAGTTTCTCAGACGATATTCTCGCCGATTGGTTATGTTCCAGTTTTGGTTCTGCTTATCACCTTACCTTTCATAATGGCTGGAATGCACCCAAAAAAGAAGGAAGAGATCATAGAGGTTGACCCAACGGTATTTACGGAAGTCAAACCTGCAGCGAAAAAGTCTCCAGCCGAGATGACTCCAGCTGAAAAAATGGAAAATAGTCCGGTTCTTTCAGTTATTATTTCCTTAATTGGAGTCATATATATTTTCTACTATTTCTTCGTCAAGAAAGGTACGCTTGATCTAAATATTGTTAACTTTATTTTCTTAATGGCTGGTTTGTTGCTGCATGGAACACCAAGGAACTTTATAAACGCAGCTGTGGAAGCGTCGAAAGGTGTATGGGGAATCGTTATTCAATTCCCATTCTACGCAGGTATTCAAGGTATGATGATAAATTCTGGTCTTGCAGCTACGATTGCAAATTGGTTCGTCTCATTTTCAACTCCAAGAACTCTTCCTTTGTTTACATACTGGAGCGCTGGTTTGATTAACTTATTTATACCATCTGGAGGCGGTCAATGGTCTGTTCAAGGTCCTATCATGATCCAAGCAGCTCTGAAGCTAGATGCATCTATTCCAAAAGTTATAATGGGTGTTGCATGGGGTGATGCTTGGACAAACATGATTCAACCGTTTTGGGCCTTACCGCTTCTTGGTGTTGCAAAACTTAGCATTCGCGACATAATGGGTTACTGTGTGATGGCTTTGATTTGGTCTGGAATTGTTACTAGCTTACTCTTCTTAGTTTTGTAAGGAGGTGTTCAAATGAGGAAGGTGTACGTTGTAGGGGCAAAGAGAACTGCAATAGGTACCTTTGCTGGCTCCTTGAAAGATATACCAGCTGTTCAACTTGGTGTCGTGGCGGCGAAAGCAGCTATGGAACAAGCAAACATTAAACCTGAAATCGTTGACGAAACAATAGTGGGTTGTATTCTTACCGCTGGACAGGGCATGGGACCTGGTAGACAAGTTTCTGTTTATGCCGGAGTTCCTGTTGAAAAACCTGGTTACACAGTGAATATGCTCTGTGGTTCTGGAATGAAAGCTCTCATGATAGGTGCGCTTGACATTATGGCTGGCGAAGCAGAAATAGTTCTTGCAGGTGGAATTGAGAATATGTCTATGGCTCCGTATTTGCTACCAAAAGCAAGGTTTGGCTATAGACTTGGAAACGGTGAGATAATAGATCATATGGTTTTTGATGGTCTTACGGATGTTTTTAACATGTACCACATGGGTGTTACTGCCGAGAATCTCGTCGAAAAGTATGGGATCTCCAGAGAAGAACAGGATTTGTTTGCTTACAAAAGCCAAATGAAAGCTAAAAAAGCGATTGAAAATGGCAAATTTAAAGACGAGATAGCACCAGTAGTAATCAAAGACAAGAAGGGCGAGAAAATTTTCGATACTGACGAGCATCCAAGGTTTGATACAACTCTTGAAACACTTTCAAAACTCAAACCAGCTTTCAAGCCTAACGGCACCATAACAGCAGGAAACGCCTCAGGTATAAACGATGGTGCATCCATGACTGTGCTAGCAAGTGAAGATGCTGTAAAGAAGTACGGCTTGAAACCTTTAGCTGAGATAGTCGCTTTTGCGCAACATGGTGTTGATCCTAGCATTATGGGTATAGGACCTGTTGGGGCAATCTCTAAGGCACTGCAGAAGGCAAAGATGAAACTGAACGAAATCGATTTGATGGAACTGAACGAAGCTTTTGCAGCGCAAAGTTTGGCGGTTTTGAGAGATCTTAAAAAGGAACATGGTATAACTGACGAATGGATAGAAGAGCGAGTAAATGTAAACGGTGGAGCAATAGCTCTCGGCCATCCAATTGGTGCAAGTGGAAACAGAATAATAGTGACACTGTTGTATGAAATGAAGAAAAGACATGCAAAGCTTGGTCTGGCAAGTCTGTGCATCGGTGGAGGAATGGGGACAGCAGTCATAATAAGAAATATTGAATAGGAGGTGTGAGAAAGTGAAAAACAAGCTTATAACCATTGAACAAGCTATAGACATGATACCAGATGGTGCAACTCTAATGATAGGAGGTTTTCTGGGAGTTGGCACGCCTGAAACACTTGTTAATGCGTTATTGAAAAGCGGAAAGAGAAATTTCACAATAATCGGCAACGATACTGCGACACCCGAAAAAGGGATTGGAAAATTGATCGCTAATAAACAAGTCAAAAAAGTCATAGTTTCTCACATTGGGACAAACCCAGAGACACAGAAACAAATGATTGAAGGAACACTCGAAGTGGAACTTGTACCACAAGGCACTTTGGCGGAACGTGTAAGGGCTGGAGGTTTTGGCCTTGGTGGTATTTTGACTCCAACTGGAGTTGGAACAGTTGTTGAAAATGGAAAACAAAAGATAACAATCGATGGGAAAGAGTTTCTTGTTGAAACAGCTCTGCGGGCGGATTTTGCTTTAATAAAGGCTCAAAAAGCTGATTATTACGGTAACTTGGTCTTTTCCTTGACAGCGAGAAATTTCAATCCGTTAATGGCCTTCGCTGCAAAAGTGACGATTGTGGAAGTTGAAGAACTAATACCTGTTGGAGGGTTGAGTCCAGAGGAAATAGTTGTCCCACACGCAGTAGTTGATTACATGGTAAGGGGTGATGCCAAATGATACAGGACCCAAAGGTTGCACGAGTTGTTATTGCCAAAAGAGTAGCTTTGGAATTGAAAGACGGAGACATAGTTAATCTTGGCATAGGCATTCCCACTCTTGTTGCAAATTATCTACCACCAAAGGTTGAAATCTTTCTTCAATCTGAAAATGGAATTCTCGGGATGGGCCCAGCCCCAGTAGAAGGCTTTGAACATCCCTCTTTAACGAATGCAGGAGGATCGCCTATAACTTTTCTACCCGGAGCCTCGGCTTTTGATTCAGCATTATCTTTCGGATTGATTCGAGGTGGGCATGTTGACGTAACAGTATTGGGGGGATTGCAAGTCGATGAAGAAGGACATCTTGCTAACTGGATGATACCAGGCAAATTGATACCTGGCATGGGAGGAGCAATGGATCTTGTAACTGGTGCAAAGAAAGTCATTGTTGCGATGCAACATGTTGAGAAAAATGGCACCCCCAAAATCGTGAAAAAATGTACCCTACCGTTAACTTCAATTAGAAAGGTTGATCTTATAGTTACAGATATGGCAGTCATAGACGTAACAGATAGTGGTCTTGTCTTAAGAGAGATTGCACCTGAAACGACTATTGAAGAGGTTCTACGCTATACTGAAGCAAGATTAATAGTACCAGAACAAGTCAAAACAATGCCCATAACACTTTAAATTGTCTTTATGCCAAAGCAAAAGCGGGCGCGAGGCCCGCTTTTTTATCTACGTTACATCGTAATTCCTTCAAAGTTTTCTCTTATTACTGAAAGCAGCTTTACTGTTTCGTTGACGCTGTCAAGAACAACTTTGAGCTGAGCGAAGAAATTTTGGATTGAAGAGCTAATCTCTTCTGCGGTTGCAGAGCTTTCCTCTGAAATTGCAAGCAAGTTCTGTATGCTGCTTGTTATACTGTTCAATTTTCCAACCTGGTCGTTTAGAGTTTCAATCAATGAGCTGAGTTTCTTTGAAATCGATGAAATAACTTCGCTGGACTCTTTATTTCTCTCCGAACTTTCAAGTAAGTTTCTTGATTGTTGTTTCATCTCATTAAATTCTGACTCGATCGTTTTTCCAAGTTTTTCTATTCCGACGGTAATGGAACCTAGGAATTCTGTGATTTTCGCAGCTGATGATCTACTTTCTTCGGCAAGTTTTCTTATTTCATCTGCAACAACTGCAAATCCTCTCCCAGCTTCACCACTTCTTGCAGCCTCAATAGCAGCGTTCAACGCCAGCAAGTTTGTTTGCTCGGCAATGCTTGTCACCGTGGATGCGACTTCCATTATCAAACTAGCCTGATTCTGCAACTGTTTGCCTTCCTCTACAAGCAATGAGAAACGTTCGCTCATTTGAGCAATACCTTCAGCGGATTTTTCAACACTATTTGCAGAGTTAACTATTAAAGAAACCGCCTGATTCAAAGATTGAATGATATTGGTTTGCTCAGAAATTATAGATGTAATTGTCTCGGTATTTGAAGATACAGCGTTCGATATTCTTTCAGTGTCATTGCTTATTTGCACTGCGGTATTTGCGATCTCGTTTGAAAGCGATCCCATTGTATCAAGTTGGTCTTTCATCGTTTGAACAGCATTGACAACCCTTTTAGAATAGGAATCTATTTCTTGAACATCTCCAGAAATTGCTAAAAGAACTTCTTTTATACTGTCAACTGATTTTGTTAAGGAATTCGAAAGCTTTGAAAATTCTTTAACCCCACTTATTGAGAGAGGATTATCTAAGTTCTTATTCGCAATAGATTCAAGTGCTTCATCAATAGCCTTGACTCCCTTTTTGAATCCAGTCATACCAAGAAATGAAAGTATAAACACACCGACTGCGCTTAAAGCAGATTTGACGAAGATATTTGAAGGAACAAAACTGAAAGAAAGAAAGGTAACAATGAAGGTATATAGAGGTAACATTAATACATAATTTGGTACTAATGATTTGACAAGTCCAAGTCCCATAGCGACAAGCGAACTTATCTTTTGGAACGTTCCATAACTTTTAGTAGTTTCTACTTCAACCGTCAAATAATTTTGACCATCAACCGATCCTTGCGAAACGATCTTATATTTAATTGGATCATTAAAAAATTCTGAGGCTGCCTCCATCAAGCCAAGGAAATAATTCTTGTAATCTCGATGAGATTGATAAGTAATTACAGCTCTTTTAGGGCCAAGGAGTTTGAAAAAAACTCTTGGAGGTTTGGCACCTTTCACACGTTTTGTCAAAACTCTGTGTACGGCATCCATTGCTGCCATAAATGAAAGGAAAGAGTTTTTCTTGAAATACTCTGGATAGTGTTCGAAAAAGGTTTTGAGGTTTTCTTTACCGGTTTTAAACCAAAGTTCTTCGTAACTCATTCCTCTCGCTGATGCCAGCTTCTTTGACATATTTACTGCTAGATCGTCTGGAACATCATCGATAGGGCTATACAATTTATCTGGATCAATTCCATGTTCTTGTTTTAGTTTTTTGATCTCTTTCTCGCCAAATAATTTACTCCAGGTTTGTAGCCAAACATTTACAACAAAGCCCTTCATACTCCAACCCTCCTTCACAAGACAAGGTGCACTTTCGTAGCGGGTACAACTTATGTCTTTATTCAAATGAAAAGAATTCATTGTTGTTCTGGTTATTACTATACCATATTGGATATGTATAAATTCAAGTTCTATACTCTAATCGTTCTTATTCTTTTTTCTTAAAGTAATTTTGTATCAAATACATTAGAGATTTGAGGTATAAAAACAAGCACAAATCAATCAAGCATTGTTAATGCAGGATATCTAGTGGGAGAGGGTTTGTAACTTTACAAAAAAGCAAATTTGTGAAAAAATAAAAGGGAGCTAAAAGGCTCCCTTTGGTGGGCTCGGGTGGACTCGAACCACCGACCGCCCGGTTATGAGCCGGGCGCTCTACCAGTTGAGCTACGAGCCCATAGCCGTTTTTCATTATACATCTCATCCTTGATAATGTCAAGGGTTATTTAAAGGCGGTGATCACCTTGGAGTTGAATGTACTAAACCTTGACCCGGTAAAGAAACTACTAAAAGCCTATCCTAGGATCGTTGTTATAAAAGCCGCTCTGCAGGTTTTGAGATCAGGACAACACATAAATACTGAAAACATAGAAAAAGTCATAAGTGCTATAATGAATCAAGAGAAAGAGGAAGAGGGCAGGGATTGAATTCCCTGCCTTCTTCAATATGAGGGGAGGGCAGACCGTGCAAGAGAAGCTTCAGAAAGTTTTGAATTATTTATCAAGCCGTGGATGCAGGTATGCAGATGCACGATACGAGGAACATGTCGAACAGGAAATTTCGGTTGAAAATGGCATTTTGAAATTGATGACTCATTCGAGTCATTCTGGCGTAGGCGTGAGAGTGCTTTACGGTAATGGCTGGGGATTTGCTGCAACAGATGAAAAAGGAGAAAGCGGGCTTGAAAAAACGGCACTTAAGGCTTTACAGATTGCTCAAAGCTCTGAGAAAAGATCAAACAAACCAGTGATTCTTGCTGAAGAACCTGTTCACAAAGCAACGTTTAGATCACCCTCGAAAACAGATCCTTTTCAAATTTGTGATAAAGAAAAGATTGATTTGCTTAAGCAAGCCTCAATTAAAGCTAAAGAAACAGAAGGTGTCGCAAGATCAATTGCTTCTATGCGTTTTAAAAAAATAAGAAAGATTTTTGTAACCACTGAGGGCTCGGTCATAGAACAGGAAATAATCATATCTGGTGCAGGTATCACAGTTCAAGCAATTGGCGAGGGAGGATTTCAGACAAGGTCATATCCGGCGAGCTTTGGTGGTGATCATTCAACGAGAGGATGGGAATTCGTACTAGAAATGGATTTAATTGGTAACGCTGAAAGGATTGCTCAAGAAGCTGTTCAACTGGTTAAGGCGCCTTCTATCGAACCCGGTGAGTACGACATAATAATAAGCGGTAATCAGCTTGCTCTTCAAATACACGAGTCGTGTGGTCATCCTTCGGAGCTTGATCGTGTTATGGGGTCAGAGCTGAGTTTTGCTGGCGGAAGCTTTCTAACACCGGACAAATTGAACAACCTAAAGTATGGAAGTGAACATGTCAATATAACGGCGGATGCAACTATACCGGGAGGATTAGGAAGTTTCGGATTTGATGACGAAGGCGTTGAAGCACAAAAATCCTTCATAGTTAAAGAGGGAATCTTTGTTGGTTACCTCATGGATAGACAAACGGCAGCTGAGCTTGGTCTGAGGTCCAACGGAGCAGCGCGGGCTGATAGTTGGTCACATATCCCAATTATAAGAATGACAAACATCAATTTGTTGCCAGGAAAGTATACACTCGAAGAACTTATATCAGGCATTGATTATGGCTTTTTGTTAGATACAAACAAAAGTTGGTCCATAGATGATTTAAGACTGAACTTTCAATTTGCTACAGAGATAGCTTATGAGATAAAATCAGGTCAGCTCACAGGAAGAATCTTCAAAAATCCAGTCTATTTTGACATTACACCGAAATTCTGGAATAAGTGTGACGGTGTGGCAAACGAAAAATACTGGAGAGTGTGGGGTGTTCCAAATTGTGGTAAAGGGCAACCCATGCAAATTATGCACGTAGGTCATGGTGCTTCCTACGCAAGATTCAGAAAAGTAAAGGTAGGTGTAAAAGCATGAGGGGAGAAAACTATTATCGAAACCTATTTCGAATCTTGTATGAAAATTTCATTGGCATGAATTATCTTGCAGTTATGAATGATACAGAGTCAGCCTTGACAAGGTTTGCGAACAGCAGAATTCATCAGAATGTCTCTGAAAAGAGAACTAGTTTGACAATTCTTGCAACCAAAGATAACAAGATTGTTACAACAACAACTAACGATCTAACAATCGATGGCTTGAAAAATCTTAAGGCTCGCCTCGAACAAATGCTTGAAAACGCTGTACCACTTGATTATACGTTCAAACTTCCTGAGCTAACCGTTGCTTATCCAGTTGAAAATGTCGACGAATCCGTAAGAAATGCAAGTCCTGAAACTCGTGCTGCCATTTTTGACGCAATAGTTCAAGCATGTGGCAAAGATGTGCTAGCCTTTGGATATATTGAGGACAGCATCACAGAGAACTGCGTTGTTTCATCAAACGGTATGTTCCTTTACCAAGCGGGTAGCAAGGTTGGTTTCAATTTTGTACCTCTAAAGGAGTCCGCTAGCGGCTATACTTCTTCAGTCTCGCGGAGTTACACTCACTTTGAAGTCGAAAAAAAGATACAAAGAGCCGTTGAACTTGCAAGAATGTCGGTCAATCCTGTTGAGATTGATCCGGGCTCCTACACTGTAATACTAGGTCCTGAAGCTATTGCCGATTTGTTCATGTTTTTCACATACGTATGCACTAATGGATATATGCACGAACTAAAGATGAGCCCATCTGTAAGATTTTTGGGGCAAAAAGTTGGGCCAAGTGAATTGAATGTTTATGATGATCCATCACATCCAGGACAAATTCCTCTTATGTTCGACATGTGTGGAAGGAAAAGGGAAAAGGTGTCGCTAATCGAGAATGGTGTGTTCAAAGCTGTACTGTATTCTCACGGTTCAGCTTTAAGATTCGGAAAGCGGCCAACAGGACACACCGTCTCCTTGGAGAATCTGGATTTCGCCATGGCTCCAAATTTGGTGATATCAGGAGGTACTCAACCGTTTGAAGAAATCATAGCAAACACTGAAAACGGAATTTTTGTCAATACATTTCATTACATGAATGTAGTTGATCCGCATGAAGCTATTTTCACTGGGATGACAAGGCATGGAGCATTCTTGATTGAGAAAGGCAAGCTTACAAGACCCATTAAGAACATGAGGTTCAACATTAAATTCTTCGAATTTACAAAGAGTATTCTGGCAATATCAAAAGAAACCGAGACGGTCGCAGGGGATTATTTCCCAGTTGTTGCACCTTATGTCAAGGTGGAGAATTTCAATTTCACTTCGAAGACCGCTTAAATATCTGTTGATACAGTCATAATCTTGCTGTACTTGATTTTTACTGGGTCGGGTTGTATAATAAAAAGTCGTCAGAGACTGTGAGCCAGCGTAGCTCAACCGGCAGAGCGGCGCATTCGTAATGCGTAGGTTGGGGGTTCGAGTCCCTTCGCTGGCTCCAATTTTTCTATTAAGCGCTCAAAGGGTGTGTAAGTTGCCGCTTGATGAACTCGAAATCCGCGTCCTCAAGTTTGTTCAAGAAAATCAGCTGATCCCTCATGGCTCCAGAGTCTTGGTAGCGTTGTCAGGTGGGGTAGATTCCGTTTGTCTGCTTCATATTCTTTTGAATATAAAATCTAAACTGCAAATAAAACTGCTAGCTGCACATTTGAACCACATGATAAGACCTTCGGCAATTCATGATGAGAAATTCGTAATTCAGCTTTGCAAAAATCTAGGTGTGGAACTTTATATCGAAAGAGCGGACGTTCCTAAATTTTGCAGAGAAAACAAAATCGGAATCGAAGAAGGTGCAAGAACATTAAGGTATAACTTTTTAGAAAAGGTTCGAAAGGAATCATCTTCGGATTTGATTGCACTGGCTCATAATTTAAATGATTTAGGTGAAACCATCCTTCATCGTATTGTGAGAGGTACAGGGTTAACAGGTCTTGTATGCATGAAACCAAAAGATGGTGTAAAGGTTAGACCACTGTTGTACATTAGCAGAAGTGAAATCGAAGATTATGCACGTAGGAAAAAATTGAATTATGTTGAGGATGAGAGCAATTATGATGTTAGATACACAAGAAATTTCATCAGGCATCGCGTGTTACCAATATTAAAAGAAATCAATCCTGATTTAGAAAGTAGCCTAAAGCAACTTCATTTTGCTGCTAATTTACTCGAAAAGCATTTGTTAAAGCTCATTGAAAAGAGTCGATTGATCCAGTTTCAAGACAGAGTAATTTTTTACATAAACGACCTTGATGAATTTGAAATAGTTGAGTTACTCAAATATTGTACTGAAAAATTTAACGAACCTCTAAACTACAGGCAAATTGAAAGCATTTCGAGATTGCTTTCTAAAAGTTCTTTCTCAGTATGTGTTGCAGACAAACTTTGGATCAAAAAAGGTTTTCAATTTATAAGTATTGAGAGGGAAAGGAATAAGATTTCTTTTGTGAAGTTGGATGATTTTAAAGAATATAACTTCAATGGTTGGATTTTCAAACTAAGCGACAGGATCGAATCCGAAAATTATATCGCCCTTGATAAAAATAAGAATTTCATTAGAAGTAGGAGACCAGGAGACAAGATAGGAAAAATCAAAATAAAAGATTTGATGATAAATTCAAGAATTCCAGAATTCCTAAGGGATGAGTATCCGATAATTTGTGATGATGATAAAATAGTATGGATACCGTATGTTTACAAATGTCAGGTTCGCGAGGTTTCTGGAATATTTCTCAGTCTAATATTTGACCCATATGGATGTATACTAAAGATGAGTGGTCTCGAAAGGAGGAAAAGGTTTGAACGGCAGTAAACCAAATTATATATCTCTTATATTTGCAGTTTTGATGATACTGTCTCTTTTTTGGCTTGTGAGATCTTTTTATTTTCAAAGTCAACCAAGTTCAAAGATGAGTTTCAGTGATTTTATAACCCTCGCTTATGAAGAACCAACCAAAATAGCCGAGGTAGTTGTTAGAGATGATGGTATGTTGAAGGTTATGACAAAGAGGGGCGAGTATTATGAAATCTATGCCCCGTGGTTTAGCCAGGATGTTCAAACAATTAAGGTGCTAAGCGAAAAAGGAGTAAGAGTCATAGGAGAAAAGGGAACAAGCGGTTCTTTTTGGATCAACCTAATAGGAAACGCCATGCTGATAATCTTCCTTTTATTTATGTTTTTGTTCATGATGAGAACACTTTCTGGAAGAAACAATCAAGCTTTTACATTCACACGGAGCAGGGCTCAAATGACAAAGCCTGGTCAAGGCCGTGTCACTTTTAAAGATGTAGCGGGTGTGGATGAAGCTATTGAAGAATTGAAAGAAACTGTCTTATTTTTAAAGGATCCGAGTAGATTTGCCAAGATTGGTGCAAGAATGCCGAAAGGAATACTTCTTGTTGGACCGCCTGGTACAGGTAAGACTCTACTAGCTAGGGCTGTTGCTGGTGAAGCCAATGTTCCGTTTTTTCACATAAGTGGTTCTGACTTTGTTGAGTTGTTTGTAGGTGTCGGTGCAGCAAGAGTTAGAGATTTGTTCAACCAAGCCAAAGCAAATTCACCATGTATCGTTTTTATCGACGAGATTGACGCCGTTGGAAGGCACAGAGGAGCAGGCTTGGGCGGTGGACATGACGAAAGAGAGCAAACTCTGAACCAACTTTTGGTAGAAATGGACGGATTCGATGTAAGACAGGGTATAGTCGTAATGGCTGCGACTAACAGGCCAGACATACTTGATCCTGCACTGTTACGTCCGGGTAGATTCGACAAGAAAGTAGTTCTTGACATGCCAGATGTAAAGGGAAGAGAAGCGATATTGAACATTCACCTTAGGGGTAAACCAGTAACTCCGGATGTGGATGTAAAGGTACTTGCACAAAGAACAACAGGTTTTGTTGGCGCAGATTTGGAAAATTTGGTGAATGAAGCTGCACTTTTGGCGGCAAGAAATGGTAGAGACAAGATAGCAATGGCTGACTTCGAGGAAGCAATAGATAGAGTAATTGCTGGACCAGCCAGAAAATCAAGAGTCATAAGTCCAAAAGAAAAGAGAATTGTTGCGTACCATGAAGTTGGGCATGCCATTGTTTCAAGTTTGTTGCCGAATGCTGACCCTGTGCATAGAATATCAATAATTCCGAGAGGTTATAGGGCTTTGGGGTATACTCTGCAACTTCCCGCTGAGGATCGTTACCTCGTAACAAAGCAGGAATTGTTGGATCAGATCACAAGCTTACTTGGTGGTAGGGCCGCCGAAGAGCTTGTTTTTCAAGAGGTTACAACAGGTGCGGCTTCCGACATCGAAAGAGCTACTGAGCTTGCTCGCAGAATGGTTTGCCAGTTTGGAATGAGCGAAAAACTTGGCCCATTGTCGTGGGGTAAAGTTGAACAAGAAGTTTTTCTTGGCAAAGAACTTACAAGGATGAGAAATTACAGTGAGGAAGTTGCAAGTGAAATAGATGAAGAAGTGAGAAAACTGGTTTCACAGTGTTACGAGAAAGCAAAAACCATACTGATAGATCACAGAGCTCAAATGGACAAGTTGGTAGAATTGCTACTCGAAAGAGAAGTTTTGGAAGGCGATGAGCTTAGAAAGATTCTAAAAAGTGAATTGGGGGAGGAAATGATCAACCATGACCAGCTTGGGGCAGTTAGTAGGAAAGAGTCAAACGGTTGAAATTAAAATAGACGAAAGTTGCCTTTGGAATGAAGATCCCGAGATGTCATTACTGTCTTTTGCAAGTACAAGTGGATTGTCTGCTCTTCTCTTTCATATGGCTTATAATTTTGTTCAACCATTCTTGGATGAGAACACTTTGAGTGTTGTGATTGAGGCTAATGTTCGGCATGTGACACCTGCTCATGTGGGAGATGTTGTAGCTGCGGGAATAAGAGTAGTAGATGTTTCTGAAAACAAAATAAAGTTTAGAGGAATCATAATGAAGGGTGAAACCAAAATACTCGAAGCTGAGTTTGTTCGCTGTGTAGTTTCGAGAAATTATCTCAGGAGGTCGAGTGTTGAGAAGGCCACGTGACAAAAGAGATTATGCCGAGCTTCAAATAGTGAGGAATTTCAAAACAAGAGAGAAACTGTTAGAGAATGTTTTGAACGAAAAGGGCGACCTACGGGTAGCCCTTATTTTTCCAAACCAATACGAAATTGCCGCTTCAAACCTAGGTTTCCAGATCGTATGGAAGCTGTTTAACAGTATAGACAGAGTTGTATGCGAGAGATTCTTTTATGATGAGAACTTTGAAAAATTTTACTCTTTGGAGTCTCAAACTCCGCTGGATGAATTCTCTGTTTGGGCATTTTGTGTTCATTTTGAGAATGATTTACTCAACATTTTGAAGATCTTGGAATCCAAGGCTATACCTCTAACAAGCAAAGACAGGCGAAGTTTTGACCCACTCATAGTTTTTGGTGGTGCTTTAACTTATGTAAATTTGGGTTTTCTACAGGTAATACCTGACGTTGTTCTTCATGGTGATTTTGAACCGATGGTGGAGAAGTTGTCTGAGGTTTTGACTACAAGAAATAGATATGAGCTTCTGGAAAGGTTTACATCACTTGAATTTGCAACTGTGAACCCTTTGTCAAAAAAAGCAAACAATGTGGCAAGGGCTCCAGATTTAAGTAAGCATTTACCAATCAGTCCTGTGATAGCATCTGTAGGGGAATTTGCAGGTCGTATTTTGGTCGAAGTAGAACGAGGCTGCATTTGGAACTGCAAATTTTGCATGATGAGTAGCTGCAAAAAGCCCACGAGATTTTTGAATAAGCAAGTTCTCTTCGATCTGATCGACAAAGGTTTTAACCTTGGCTTAGTAGCTTCAAATGTCACAGATTATCCTTGGCTTGAGGAAATCATTCAGTGGTCGAACGAAAAGAATGTCTGGGTATCTGTTTCTTCCCTTCGTTTGGACAAGCTCGATGAAGAACTTCTTTCTTATCTGAGACGGCATCAACGGTCTTTCACAATAGCTCCTGAGGCTGCTACTTTCAAGATCAGGCAAATTATCGGTAAATCATTTACAGATTCTCAAATTGAACAAGCGTTAGTATCTGGTAGAAAAGCAGGTTTTTCGGAAGTAAAGCTGTATTTCATGTATGGCTTTGATGAGGAAGACGAAGCTGACCTTTCAAGCATAGGCAAACTCACGTCAGAAATTTATAGAATGGGATACACAAACGTGAGGCTGAGTCTTAATGCGTTTGTTCCAAAGATAGGAACCGAGCTTGGAAATAGGAAAATGCAGGATCTAAAAACCTTGAAGAGAAAGATTAGAATCGTCAAGAGTAGCTTACCATCTCAATGCCAAGCAACTGTTGAAAGTATAAAACAGTTGCAGATCCAGTATGTTATAAACCAAGCCCCTGAGTGGGCTTGGGAAAGATTCTTTGCCGAAGTCGGAAAACTTGATGAGAATTACCGTAAGGAAGTTTTTGAGGAAATGTTGTTTACCTTTCTCCTTGATCCAGCAGCGAAATGATGGATTTGAGATATTTGCTTCTGGACGGATGGCGCAATTTTCTTAGCGCTTTAACTTCGATTTGTCTAATTCTTTCGCGTGTTACGTTGAAGTATTGGCCGACTTCCTCCAGTGTCTTTGCTTTTCCGTCAAGTAGCCCATATCTCATTTTTAGTACCATCGCTTCCCTTGGATTAAGGGTTTTGAGAACTTTTTCCAGCTCTTCTCTCATAAGCATTCGCATTGCTTCCTTCTTTGGAGATGGAATTGATTCGTCAGCTATAAAATCTCCAACGGTTGAATCTTCATCCTCACCTACGGGAGACTCCAGAGACACAATTTCCTTCGCCGCTTGCATTATTTCTTCTATTTTTTCTGTGGGTTTTTCCATGACTTTGGCAAGTTCTTCAATGCTTGGCTGCTCTCCGTGTGCTTGATGATATTCTCTAACAATTCTGTTCAATTTGTTGATTGTTTCAACCATATGAACGGGTATTCTTATTGTTCTAGCTTGGTCAGCGATTGCTCTCGTTATCGCCTGTCTTATCCACCATGTCGCATATGTACTAAATTTGTAACCTTTGCGCCAATCAAATTTCTCCACAGCTTTCAAAAGCCCTATATTTCCTTCCTGGATTAGATCGAGAAACGGCAGACCACGCCCCATATACCTTTTCGCGATGCTCACAACTAATCTGAGATTTGACTGTATGAGCTTTCTCTTTGCTTTTTCATCACCAATTTGTGCACGCCTTGCAAGTTCTCTCTCCTGTGAAGGTGTCAACAAAGGTATCTTTCCTATTTCGCGTAAATACATTTTTATTGGATCTTTCAAGGATAGATTGTCGAAAACTTCTGGGTTATCCTCCAGCGCTTGCAGTTCTTCATCGGATAGTTCAGCAGTTTCGTCGAGAGATTCAGGTTCAGCATCCTGAATGTTGATTTTGTTTTTCTCAAGTTCTTCATAGATTTTCTCGATTAAAGTCGTGTCAAAGCCATCATAATCTGGAGGAAAAGCTTTATCTATATCATCATAAGTGATGAATCCCTTTTTCTTTCCAAGTTTTATGAGGTTTTTGATTCTCTTATCAATGTCTGCTTGATTCATAATCTTCTTCGTTTCTTTCTCTTCTTTCATTTCTGTTTCTTCATTTTCAAATTCCTCCACTTTATCCACCTCCCAATCTGTTTAGGGATTTAACAAGATCAACTCGCTGCCTGAGCAGCATCGCACGTTCAACCTTGTCTTCGCAATTGGCAAGTTTAGCGTCTATTTGTGACAATAACTTTTCAACGAGTTTTCTCGCAAAATGTTTCTTGATATCTTCAAAAATCTTAACTGGGTTCGATGGTGGTGGTATTCGAGACAGCAGCTCAAACAGATACTGCCTAATTGCCTGGTCTGATTGAGTGATGTCATTGTTTTGTTGAAGTTCAGTAAGTATCTTTATTGTTTTTTCACTTAAGACAGTTTGGTCGATTTTGAGGATCTCTTTTCTCAGCTCTTCGTTGGTAAGATAAAGGTAGATTAGATAGTCTTCGTCAGTTGGTAAAGCTGTTTTTCTTGTGTTTTGATCTGTTTTTGCTTTAGGTGAATTTAACGCTTCGCTTATTCTGTGTGTCGGAAGACCTGTTTTCTCTGAAACAGCTCTAAGAAGTCCATCTACTTTTTCAAGCCTCTTATTTTTCTCTAGAAATTGTTTCCAGGTTTTAATTCTCTGCAGATATTTCTCCAAACCGGAGCTCGTAGAAATGTCGAAATCTTTTAAATAAAAGTTCGCTATGTATTCCTCAAAAGGTATGGAATCTTTGAGCATTTTATGTAAAGCTTCTGGGCCAAATGATCTCAAAAGCTCGTCTGGATCTTTTTCACCAGAAACCGCTATGGTAACATCAAATCCCGTTTCGACAAGCAACCAAAGTGAGTTCAAAGTCGCTTTTTGGCCAGCTTCGTCGTTGTCAAAGCAGAGTATGACGTTTTTTGTGAGCGGCGATATTTTTAGCACATGATCTTTTGAAAGACTTGTTCCAAGAACTGCTACAGCATTTTTTATACCCGCTCGATGCATTGCAATTGCATCAAAGTACCCTTCAGTTATTACCACGAAATCAACTGATTTAATAGTTTTCTGAGCTTTGTCGAGTAGAAATAGCGTTCTTCGCTTTGAAAAGTATGGAGTATCGCGAAGATTAAGATACTTAGGTTGACCAAAAAGTGCCCTACCGCCGAATGCTATTGTTCTACCACTTGTATCCTTTATCGGAATAATTATTCTGTTTTCAAAGATGTCTATGTAATCCGATGAAACCTGTTTTATAAAACCAAATTGCAAAAGCCTTGAAACTGTCAATCTAAGTTTCATGCCTATTTGAGTTGCTGCTTTAGAACCGACTGGACAATAGCCAAGTTCGTATTCTTCTATTTCTCGTTGAGTTACACCTCTCATTGAGAGATACGCCTGAGCTTCTTTAGATTTGTAAAGTTCCGCCTTGTATGCATCATGCAATCTCTGACAGTACTCTAAGTAGATTTGTTTATCTTTATCCTCTCTAGTATCAGGCAGTTCAACGTTAACTGTTGCTGCTAATCTTTTCAGAGCATCCATGAAAGAAAGATGTTCTATTTCTTGAAGAAACTTTATTGCATCACCTGAAGCTCCACAACCAAAACAATGGTATAGTTTTAGGTTTGGGTTTACGAAAAATGATGGTGTTTTCTCACTATGGAATGGACAAAGGCCGCGATAGTTACTCCCCACCCGTTGAAGAGAGACGTATTGGGAGATTAACTGAACAATATCAATTTTTTCCTTGATTTTATTGATAACTTCTCGCATTCGATAGTTCACCTTAAAGGGTTTGGGGAATCTTTAAAAGAAAGTGTTCTGGATGCCTGAGCGTTTGTGTTCGAAAACGTCTTAGCGATTAAAACCAAACATTTTAGACTTTGAGTGAAGATAAAAAGTTCAAACAAAGGGCGCCAAGAGCGCCCAAATATTATCGTTTGGAATACTGTGGAGCCCTTCTTGCTTTTTTCAAACCGTACTTCTTTCTCTCAACCATTCTGGGATCTCTTGTCAGCATGTCTCGAGCCTTCAGAACTGGCCTCAATTCTGCGTTGAACTCTACTAACGCTCTTGCAAGGCCAAGCCTTACAGCTCCAGCTTGACCAGATAATCCTCCTCCTTCGACTCTAATCCATACGTCGACTTTCCCGACCATATTTGTAACAACAAGTGGTTCAAGAGCATGTCTTGCACGTACAGTGCTTTTGAAATATTCTTCCAGTGAAGTGTATTGCTTGTCATTTATAAATATCTGACCATTTCCAGGCTGAAGGAAAACACGCGCAACAGCAGTTTTTCTTCTACCAGTACCGGTTAGAATTGTTTTTTCCATGTCATACCCTCCCGTTAGATTTCCAGTAATTCGGGTTTCTGAGCCTCGTGTGGATGTTTGTCTGAAGCGTAAACTTTTAATCTTTTAAGGTACTTATCTCCTAAGGCTCTTTTAGGTAACATTCTTTTGACGGCGAGCCAAACAAGTTTTTCCGGATGTTTCTCCAATAACTGTCTAGCCGTATCTACTTTCAAACCTCCAGGATAACCAGAATGCCTATAATAAAGTTTCTTATCCAGCTTATCGCCGGTCAAAACAATTTTTTCAGCGTTGATTACAATCACGTAATTACCTGTATCAACGCCAGGGAAAAATGTGGGTTGATTCTTCCCGATTAAATACTTTGCTATTTGCGAAGCCAATCTTCCAAGAACTTTCCCTGAAGCATCCACGAGGTACCACTTTCTCTCGGTTTTCCTGACTATTGTGGTTTTTTGTATTGGAAAAGGCTTTGCCATTTTTCATTCCTCCTTGATAGGTATAACACGCACAAATTTTCTATTCCTTTTCACGTGAAATTTCACTATACCATCTTTCAAGGCAAAAAGGGTAAAATCTTTTCCACAACCAACATTTTCACCAGGATGAATTTTGGTTCCTCGCTGTCTAACAATAATATTTCCGACCCTGACCGTTTGACCATCTCCAACTTTTACACCAAGGTACTTTGGATTGCTATCTCTGTTACCTATTGAACCGCTTTTTCTATGACCGAACAACTGTATTTCGATTCTCATTGGTTTTCACCTCCAACGAAAGATTGCTTGGAAACTGAGATTGCAGATCTAACAAGCTCTCATGTAACTCTCTGAAAAAAACTTCGGAAATCTTATTTGGCTGTGATATTCTAACGTCAATGAATCCGTCTTTTCTTGTTACCACAGCTTTCGAATGCTTCATTAAAGCTCTTGCTGTGTGCTGCAATAATGTACTTACAGCGGCGCAAACTATATCTTTTCCTTTGATAGAGTAACCAGTATGTCCTTGAGCTGAAAAACCCAAATAGTGGTTTTGCTCAACAAAGAATGTAATCTTGGTCATAATTATTCGCCAACTTGGATTTTATCAATTCTTACGAGCGTATACCACTGCTTATGACCATATTTTCGACGATAGTTCACTTTACGTTTGAATTTCATTACGACAATTTTCTTGGCTCTGGCATGTTGAACAATGGTCCCCGTTACGGTGCAGTTCGGTAAATAAGGTTTTCCAACCAAAAATTCTTTGTCGGTTGATAGGTGAAGGACCCGGTTGAATACAACTTGCTGTCCTTCTTGCTGTGGCAACTTTTCGACTGCGATGGTGTCACCCTCGGCAACTTTGTACTGCTTTCCGCCGCTTTCGATAATGGCGTACACAACTTCACCTCCTTAGGTATACAGGCACTGAAAAACGTAGCTCCTTGTATTTTTCGGAGCATTTAGAACGTTTCCCAAGTGCCATGTGCTTTCTTCATGCTTCAATATTCTACCATCGTATTTATTTCCTTAAGGCAACAATTTAATTACATAAACACAACACAAGTCTCCTTTGGTTCCAAAAATTATAAAGTATAACTTGAGATACTATAAAGGTCTCTTTTATAGGGGGTGAACATGTTGTATCTTGCTATCGCGTTGATAGTTTCGGGTCTTTCATTAATCTTCTTTGGCGTAAAAGCATTCTTTGGTGTATTGTTCATAAGCTTGGGTTTTTATATCCTTTTCTGGATGTGGAGTTTACATCGAGCTGTCAGAAAAAAGAGAAGAGAAACACTCGATCAACTTAAACAAAGATTTCAAGGAAAGCTTTCAAACGATGATTTACAATGGCTTGCATCTTTTACTGAAAGTCCAATCGGACGAAAAGTTCTTATTAGTATTGAAGACAATAACCCAGCTGAGTCGACAAAAATAAGAATAGCTGTACCAATCTCGTTGATATCTATCTTGAAGCCTATTCTAAAAGTCTCAGCACCTACTGTTTGGAAAATTATTGGCAACAAACAACATGCCTTAGATTATGACCAATTTAAATTTATTCTAAACGTCGTAACGGAAGTTTTAGACGAAATCATATCTTATTCCGGTGATTTTGTAAGAATTGAAACAACTGGGACCTTGGTGAGAATATCCATTGTGTGAGGTGATAGATTGCTCGAAGTCAATTCGAAATGCCCATTTTGTGGAGGAACAATTTTTGTCACCGGGTTCAAGTGTACAGAGTGCGGGACGAAAGTTGAAGGAATATTCAACCTTAATGAATTTTCATCGCTTTCAAAGCAAGATCTGGATTTCTTAAGGGAATATCTGCGTTCTCGTGGTAATTTGACCAAGGTTGCGGAAAAACTGAAAATATCCTATCCAACTGCTCATGCCTATTTCAATAGATTGCTCAGGAACCTTGGATATGCTGAAGAAGAACAACCACAGAAACCTTCAGTTTTAGAGATCTTGAATAAGCTTGAATCTGGCGAATATGATTTCTCAACAGCAATCAATCTTTTAAAGAAGGAGGTAGATGGAAGGTGAAAGAAGAATTCATCAGAGTCATAAATTTGGTAAAAGATGGGAAGTTAACACCTGAACAGGCTGCAGAATTGATTGAAACTATGGTTTCCAAAATATCGGTTGAAGAAAGGCAGGCAAATCAATCTAGCAGAAAAAAACTTATCAAAATGGAAATTCGCTCTGAGAAAGGCGATAACATCGATATTCAGTTACCTTTGAAAATGTCAAAATTGTTGACTCTAAGTTTAGCAGTTTTTAAAGAAAAAATACCTGATATTGATCTTAATCTAATTTCAAAGCAAGTTGAAGAGGCACTGGAGCACTTGGAAAGCCTG
>JBEPZZ010000009.1:0-35972 GCA_041640575.1 Pseudothermotoga sp.
AGAGGATTTTGAGCATTCAAATTCCGTTCAGGCCTTTGCCAGGAGAATATGAAATTCTCATAAGAGCGCTTTATGGAATGGAAAAGTCCATTGAAGTTCGAAAGAAATTTAAGATTGCTGGAGGTGATGAACCATGAAGAGATTCACTCTGATTGTAATTTGCGTATTTTATATACTGACATTTGCTGATGAACCACTTGTCACAAACATTTTTACCGAGACATATATACTTGACGCTCTCGCTGACATATCAGCTCAAACTGGTGTCCCCATAATTGCTGATCAAACTGTGAGTGGGTTCGTCACAGCTGAATTCGATAATGTTCCTCTGGAAAAGGCCTTACGAATGCTTCTGATGCCAGGGGGGTATGTTTTCATAAAAATGGATGGATTCTATTTTGTGGGATCTCCGGATCCAAAAAACCCAGCTTTTATACACCTCTCGGAAACAGTAACGATGAAACCAAAATATGTAAGAGTGGACACTGTTAAAAACCTTTTACCAGTCTATTATGAACCATTCGTTAAGTTTGACATGGCAAACAATCTTGTGACCATAACAGCGCCACAAGAAATCGTAAAGCGTTTCATAAAGGATCTATCCGAAATTGATCAACCACCAAAGCAAGTGAAGATCAACGTCTTGGTAACTGAGGTAGCTGAGACGACACTAAAAGAACTTGGATTTGATCAGATCGGTTACCAATTTGGAGCGAACCAGCAATTCAAGGAAGACTGGTCAGCAACTCTAGGTTTAGTTTCTGGAACACTTTCATTCAAGACGGACATGTTCGGAACAATTGTTGCAACTATAAAAGCACTTGAAGAAAACCAAAAAGCTAAGATAAAGGCTAATCCTTGGATAATTATTCAAGAAAACAAACCGGCAAAATTGTTCATAGGGCAAAGGGAAATCATACTGATCGAAACTGCTGCAGGTGCCGCAGTATCTACACAAACTGTAGACGTTGGTGTGGGAATCGATATAAGTGCACGAGTTGTGAATGAAAATGAAATTGAGCTGACGGTTGCACCGAATGTGAGTCACTTTGCTCAGCCAAGGACAGCTACTTCGTTGTCCACAAAGCGAAGCGAACTATCAACAACAATTAGAATGCAAAGTGGTCAGACACTTGTAATAGGTGGAATGACAGTTGAAAACAGTAGTGATAGTTATGTTGGATTACCGCTGTTTAGAAGCATACCTCTTCTTAGGTATCTGTTTGGCGTGAGCTCAGATTCTGAGAACAAGAGAGAATTGCTGATTTTTGTTAGCGCGGAAACTTTGTGACTGGAGTGTTGAAAATGAAAAGAAATCTTCTGCTTTTTCTTGCATTTCTCACAACATTGGTGTACGCGCAGAATACTGTTATCGTTTATCAGTTTCAAGTTATTCAGCTGTCCAAGCAAGTTATTACAAAAGCAGGTTTAGATGAGATGATTGTGAAAAAAACAGCGACTTCTGAAGGTTCAATAGGTATTTTTTATAGTGCATCAACAATGGAGCTGCTTGCTCAATTTCCAATTGTCACCGTGAAACTTGGGATTGGCGAGAAAGAAGAAAAGTCGAAGACTTTATCAAGACCTTGGCTGACAACGATACTTGGACAGAAGGCCGTCGTTTTTGTTGGACAAGAAGAACTTGTTTTACAAACTGGATTCAGAAGAGGTCAAGGAATTCGACTGGAAGTGACACCAATCTCAATAACGAAAGAAGGTATTCTCAGCAAGTTGAGCTTGGTCGATCCGTATGGACCAGCAACATATGATAACGAACTGTATATAGATTTGAAAGATTTCAAACCAATAGCTTTGATCTCTTCAAAAAGTGACAATGATTTTGAATATTTTGTGATTTATGCAAAAGCAACAGTCGCAGATAAGTCCCCAGAAACTAATGTCTATGGCATTGGAAGCTTGGATGAATTAGCCATGATTTTCACACAGGATGAATTCTTTGAAAAAGTGAACACGCTTTATGCATTGATTCTAACTGATTTTTCATCTTACGATGCAGAATTAGGAACGTCGATTTGGATAAACGATACACACATCCAAATGCACGTCACTTTTAATCCTCTTACTTTTGTTGCGAGCCTTGAGGGTTTAGTAGACAAACTCGGATTAAGAGCTGGCGCCAGGTTCCATTACTGCAACATCATTTTGATAGATTTTGGCGTGTCGGATTATGTCAAATTAAGTGAAATTTTAACAGCTTTTGCAGAATTTTACCCTTTCAGGATAGACATTTTGCAGTTAAAGTTTGTTTCACCTTCTTGGCGGATTGGATTATTGATTGATTACAAATCGTTTTCTTTAAGTCTTGGAACCTTCAACGAAGGAAAATTTGGAATGTGGGCTGATACCACTTTCAAAGTTTCGCCAGGTATTTCAGCCATCGCTGGAGTCAGATATAACTCCAACAAATTTGTATTGTATGGGGGTCTTCATCTAAGTTTCTGACCCGATAACCAAGCTGCTTATTCTTTGCGCAGCTCAATTATGAGCTGCGCGCTTTTTTGAAAGATTTTCGAGATGTCTTATTCTGTCTGCTGGTGTCGGATGCGTGTAGTACCAAATTGCAAAAACTGGTGAAGGTACTGGGTTAGAAAGATTCTGCTTCAAAAGTCTTTTCAAGGAGTTTATCAACGGTTCTGGTGAATTCATCAAACTAGCTGAATACTCATCCGATTGATATTCAAATCTTCTTGAAATCCAGTTTAAAAGAGGCATAACGAAGAAGCCTAAAAGATTGAGGATTATTACAAAAGCTGCTAACAAGCTAAAAATATTTCTTAAATGAAGTATTTTTTCTAAGAAACTTGTACTCAAAGCTAGATAAAAAATATACGACAAAATCCAAACCATAGCAATTGAGGCAGCAAGCATCTTGGGTATATGTTTATATCTGTAATGACCAAGCTCGTGAGCAAGAACCGCAGAAATTTCTTCCTCGGGATAATTCATTATCGTATCGTAGAGTACAACCCTTTTTGAACTTCCTATTCCTGCTAGATAAGCATTTGCTGCTTTTGTCCTTATCGAGGCGTTCACGGTATAAACATTTTTAACTTTGAATCCGGCTTTCTTCACAAATTCTGTTATTCTTTCCTTCAGACTGCCTTCAACTGGTGTAAATTTGTTGAACAAAGGCAAAATCAGCATAGGATAAATCCACTCTATGAAAATTACAATTACTGACACAATAGTAGCCAGCAAGATCCACCAGTTTTGTAACCATAAGATCTTTACAATTAGCAAGTATAGAAAACTTGCTAAAAGTGTTAGTAAAGTTCTAAGAAGCAGACTCTTTAAAAAGTCACTCCAAAATCTATTCCATGTTATGTTGCTGAGCTCATACTTTTTGTCTAAATAAATCGTCCTATAAATTTCTACTGGCAAGTTAGCCAGGGTGAAAATGTATTGGATGATAGTCCAGCAGATAAATGCATTAATCCATGCGCTTAAATTCGATAGATCAAGTGCTTGATCCAATAAGGGTAAAAGCCAGAGCAAAACAATTATTTGACAGATTCCCAACACTGTGGATCTTAGAATCGATAAAACTGTTCGATCTTTCAGATAAGACTTTGATTTTTGAAATGTTCTTTCATCCAAAGCATCCTTCAAAGTCGCTGGCAAAACAGCCTTCTGGGAATATCTCAGGTTGACAGCATTCAATATAACTGAGATCATCCATACAAGGATTACTAGGAAAACCATACTAACGGCATGCACTCAAAGCACTCCCCACGCCTATCACTCACCAATTATTTTAACAAGAACTCTCTTATCTCTCATACCATCAAATTCACCATAAAAGACCTGTTCCCAAGGCCCAAGATCCAATTTTCCATTCGTAATTGCTATAACCACTTCCCTTCCCATTATTGTCCTCTTCAGGTGTGCATCAGCATTGTTTTCAAAAGTATCATTGTGCCTATACTGTTCATAAGGTTTTTCAGGTGCAAGCTTTTCAAGCCACACCTCAAAATCACGATGAAGCCCCTGTTCATCGTCGTTTACAAAAACGCTCGCAGTGATATGCATTGCGTTACAGAGTAGCAAACCCTCTTTTATTCCACTTTCCTCAACACATTGTTCGAGTAACGGTGTGATGTTTATAAATTCTCGCCTCTTTTTTGTGTGAAACCAAAGCTCCTTGCGGTAGGTTTTCATTGAGACCACCTCACTTCACAAGTAGAGACATCAGTATAGACAAAGTTGCTAAAGAAAGAGCCGTAGAAAGAACAACTCCTTGAGATGCCAGTTTGTAATCTCTGTTAAACTTTCGAGCAAATATAGCCGCGTTTATACCTGTTGGCATAGCACTCATAAGCACGGGCATTGTCTTTACGACATATTGTAGTTCAAATGGCATAAGGAAAAGAAACATCAGCACTGGAGCTAAAATAAGCTTGGCAAAAGCTGTAATGTAAAGTCTTGGGCTAGCCGCAAAATCTGAAAGCTTAGCTTCAGCAAGAAAAGCACCTATCAGAAACATGGAAAGTGGTGTTGAAATATCGGCAATCATCGAAAAAGCACTCTTAAGAATGGATGGAAGCCTCAAAGGAGTCAAAAAGAGAATCAATCCGGCAAAAATCGCCAGCAAACCGGGCGTTGTGAAAACCTTTTTTAGACTCATTTGAGTGCCTGACATGAGCTTTATACCAAGAGTCCAGTTCAGTAGCTGGAACCACAAATTGAAAAAAGCAGCATAGAAGACTCCAATTTCGCCAAATGCTATTTTCATAAGAGGATAACCAAGAAAGCCGACGTTTCCAAAAACAATCATATACATGAAAAGACCTTTGTTTTCCCTTTCGACATTAAGACTAAAGAGTTTTCCAAGTAAAAAATGAATAGTATACATAGCAGCACCTATAACTAAGAGTAGAAAACCATTCTTTGCGTGAGATGCGGAGAATTCTCTATCCATTGATACAAGAACCAAGAAGGGTAAGGTTATGTGAACTATCAAATCTGATGCACTTTTTGTGAAGTCCTCAGTTATCATACCAATCTTTTTCAGAAGGAAACCAAAGCTTATCAGTATAAAAATTATAGAAATTTGGTTCGCGACAACACCTGCCAAGGTACCACCTCTAAAAGAATGATATCCTAACACTTTTACCACGATAATGCTGTTTCCTAACAGTTTTTCAAATTTGCACGTGATTATTGTAGAATTTTTAATAATGGGAGGAAGTTCATGATTGTTCACATGACAAAATGCGAAAGCTATGAAAAAGTTGAAAAAACTCTTATGCCTATTCTCGAAAAATATTCTCACCTTTTTTTACCTGGTGAGAAAATTCTTGTTAAACCAAACCTTCTATCCGCTAGGAAACCAGAAGAAGCTGTAACAACTCATCCAAGGGTTCTTGAGGTAGTTCTTAAGTTTTTGAAAAATTTAGGCGCCTTTCCATATGTTGGCGATAGTCCAGCTTCTGGTAGCCTGCAAAAGGTCTTGCAAGTTTCTGGTACTGCCGAAATTTGTGAAAAACTCTCAGTCCCAACAATTGAGCTTGATGATCCAATTGAAGTAGACGGCCAAAAATATAAAAAAATTAGGGTCAGTTCGAAAGTTTTTCAGTTTCAAAAAGTTGTTAACCTAGCAAAATTAAAAACACATTCTCAAATGGTTCTTACACTAGCTGTAAAAAATTTGTTTGGGTGCATACCGGGAATAGAAAAATCAAGCTGGCACATAAGATGTGAAACCAACGAAAATTTTGCTGCCCTGCTCGTTGATATTTGCCTAATTGTTAATCCTGTTCTATCGATCGTTGATGGAATTGAAGGAATGCAGGGAAATGGTCCTGCTAACGGTAAGAAAAAACACTTTGGAGTAATAGCTGTATCAGCAGATCCATTTATTCTTGATCACGCGATTTGTAATGCATTAAGCGTTAATCCTCAACTAGTTTACACGGTCAAAGAATCCATCGCTAGACAACTGATAACAAACTACCAAACAGATGGTGAATGGCATGGTTCGATTGAATTGCCTGTAACCTCTCCAACTCTACCTTTACAAGGTCCTTTGAAAAAAATAGCAAAAACAATGATAAGGGTACCAAAAATATTAGAAAAAAGATGTGTTCGTTGTAAAATATGTGAAGAAAAGTGCCCAGCGAAAGCGATAGATATTTCTAGGAAAAAGATAGATTACCGAAAATGCATACGATGTTACGTGTGTCATGAGGTTTGCCCCAATGATGCGATTGAACTTGCAAGAAGGTTTCTTATTTAGGGGTGAGAATTATGGATCTAGGTAGAAAGAAGATCGACTGGGTTTCGCGCTTCATGCCAATCTTGAACCGGATTGAAACTGAGTATTCCTCAAAGCAACCTTTGAAAAATCTAAGAATTGGCATGTCAATTCACCTTGAGGCAAAGACTGCCTATCTGGCAATCCTTTTGAAAAGGCTTGGAGCGGACGTCATTGTCACGGGAAGTAATCCTCTGAGCACGCAGGATGACGTTGCAGAAGCCTTGAAAGAATATGGTTTGACCGTCTATGCTAAAAGAACCAGTGACGAAGGCGTTTACATGAAAAACATTTATAAGGTTCTCGAGACAAAACCAGATTTAATTCTGGATGATGGAGCAGATTTAACTGTTATGGCACACACGGAGATGCCAGAAGTTTTGCAAAAATTGAGAGGAGTCTCGGAGGAGACAACGACAGGCGTCAGAAGGTTCAAAGCGATGCACGAAAAAGGATTGCTGAAAACACCTGTCATTGCTGTAAATGATGCTTACACAAAATATCTTTTCGACAATCGTTACGGCACAGGACAGTCCACTTTAGAGAGCATAATGAGAAACACGAATCTCTCCATTTGTGGGAAAACTGTGGTTGTTTGCGGATACGGTTGGTGCGGTAAAGGCGTTGCACAAAAAGCGAAGGGACTTGGTGCAAGGGTTATCGTAACTGAAGTTGACCCCATAAAAGCACTTGAAGCAGTCATGGAGGGTTTTGAAGTGATGCCAATAAGAGAAGCATCCAAAATGGGGGACATTTTCATAACAGTTACGGGAAACACAAATGTAATTTCAGTTGAAGAATTCTTAGTTATGAAAAATAATGTGATCCTTGCAAATGCTGGTCATTTCAATGTTGAAATAGATGTTAAAGCGTTAGAGGAACTTGCGGTTGAAAAGTACGAAGCTCGCCCAAACGTGACCGCATATGTCATTGAAAACGGTAATACCCTGTTCTTGCTAGCTGAAGGCCGTTTGGTGAACCTTGCCGCTGCTGATGGTCATCCCGTTGAGATAATGGACCTGTCATTTGCATTGCAAGCTTTATCACTCATCTACTTGGCACACAACAAGTTGGAAGTAGGTGTACACCCTGTGCCAAAGGAGATTGACGAGTGGGTTGCAAAAGCAAAATTGGATAGTCTTGGTGTAAAGATAGATCAGTTAACATTTGAGCAAAAGAAGTATCTTGAAAACTTCTGAGAGGTGACAGTATGCTTGAGGAAATTAGAGAATCCCTTAGACAAGCGAAAACTCCGAATTATTGTATTCCAAAGATTTGGCTTTTCGAAAACTACACAGGGCCAACCCGTTTTGATGGAGAAAAAGTTTACGTGGAACCAGCAAGTTACCTTAGATCGATTTGTGAATGGATCCTTTCACACAAAAGGGAAGGAGTCAAGTACAATCAATCTTTGGCCTTGATAAACAACGAGAATGACAGAAGTTGGATAAGAAAATCCACAATATATAGCGCTTTTGTAAGGACAACAGCAGCCTTCAATCATAAGGGCTTTGGCAGATTTGAACAAGATGATATCCTTGGCTACAGGGAATCTGGAACGTTTTTGAAAATGATAGCTTTACTCCCACATTTAGTCAAGCTTGGCATCGATGCTATCTACCTGTTACCCGTAACGAAAAGTAGCAATCTCTTTAAGAAAGGTGAAGTGGGCTCCCCGTACTCAGTTAAAGACTTCCTGAAACTTGATGAGTTGTATCATGATCCATTATTAGAAGGTTGGAATGTCAATGATGAGTTTATAGCTTTTGTTGAAGCTTGTCACATACTTGGTATCAGAGTTTTGCTAGATTTCATACCCAGAACGGCAGCAAGGGACTGTAACTTAATAATCGAGCATCCAGATTGGTTCTTTTGGATCAAACTTGAGGAACTTTCAAACTACAAACCACCAGTCATACCGGAACTAGGCTTCTGTCAACCGTCTTTTGAAGAAATGAGATCAATATACGATAAGCCGCAAGTTCAAGAACATTTGAAAAAGTTCACGTTCGATCCTAAGACCCTGGATCCCGTCAAATGGGAAAGGCTCGTCAAAAACGTAAATGAAGAAAACTTCATTTACGAAATAGCCAAAGAGTACGGAATAGTTACGGCTCCCGGGTTCTCCGACTGGATAAACGACCCTCAACCTACTTGGGATGATGTCACGTTTTTAAGGCTTTACATGGATCACCCTCAAACGGCAAATGGAAAAGTTTCTAACGAGCAGCCACCATATGTTTTGTTCGATGTCATCAAAGCGAGTAGATTCCCAGGGAAAAAACCTAACACAGAACTCTGGAATTATATTGCTTCGATCATTCCGTATTTTCAAAGGAAGTTTGGCATTGATGGAATCAGACTCGATATGGGACATGCATTACCTGATGAACTTGAACAAATGATTATTAAAAATGCTAGAGATTATGACCCTGGATTTGTGTTCATTGCTGAAGAACTAGAGATGCACAGAGCTTCAGAAGCGAGGCAGGCTGGTTACGATGTAATCATAGGTAATAGCTGGTGGATGCTTCCACGCGTACCAGATAAAACTTACGAATTTATCCAAAATGTAGCTCCAGAGGTCCATCTGCCATATATGGCTGCGTGCGAAACACCAGATACTCCAAGAGTCGTAAGTAGAAATAACGGAGAAAAATTGAAACATCTTTTACCGTTTCTCTGCGCTTTTGCGCCAAATGGTGTATACATGGTGAATTCTGGTCAAGAAGTCGAAGAAAGACAACCCATGAACCTTGGTTTAGATAATGATTTTTGTGGACGTTATATGTTATCATGTGAAGACGAATTTAATGGTAAGCTCGCCTTTTTTGACCATTTTGTTTTTCACTGGAAAGAAACTGAAACTATGAGTTTCCTTGCAGAACTCGCTAAGGTTAGAAAAATGTTCTCCAAAATAATGTTTACTGGTACTTACAAACCTGTTTATCTCAATTGGCAGGACGGTAAATTTGTGAACACATCCTACTGGAAGGGAAAAGAGGGAATTGTTGTTCTCGCAAATGTAAGTGACGAAGATAGGGAAGTTTCTGTTCTTGTCGATAAAACAATTGAAGGGCATGAGAAAGTAAATGCAGCAAGAGTTTGGGACGGTCAGAACTGGAACAACCTTGAGTCTTCTAACGAATTAAAGTTCAAAATCAAATCATTTGGATATCTTCTTTGCCATATAATTTTCTCTTAGGTGGTGTTCTGGGTGACAAAAGCGTATCTTTTGTATCTAAAAATCTTCGATTCGAAAGATTCATTCTATCCATTGAATTACGAAAAAGTGTGTGAGTTAAAACGCTCCATTCTTCTGGAATTTCTCAAAATACAAGCCGATCAATATATCGCCGTAGAACTTTTTGGAGATCTTGCAGTTCCTTCGGATGTGCACAAGATTTTATCACTTGTGCCCGATTCTTCAAAATTTAAGATCTCACAGGTCGATAGCAATATGAGAAACATAGTTAGTGAATACTTGCTTGATGAAACGATTAATTTCTCCGAATCGTCAAATCCTGTCGAAACTAAGCAGCCAGTATTTGTCATCAACAAAGACGGTGTATTCGAAACTGTTAGGAGTTCTTTCTATGGTTGCGTACCGCTTGAACTATTAGAGCCAACTGATCTTCAACAAGGTTACACTGGCTACATAGCTAGGTTCGTGACGAAAAAAGAAGCTCAAACAGCTGCTCTATTCAAAAACGAGACTGTGTTTATATGCAGTGACACGTCAGATACCATGCTAAGAAAGATTGCCGAGAAGTTTGATGTGCAATCCATCTGTTGCTTTCTGATGTTGAGCTCTGTATCAAGGGGTGAAAAAATTTGAAGATTAAATCAGTTAGCATTAAAGTGTTCGGAAAATTCAAGGACTTCGAATTAAACTTTAGAGATGGTCTGAATCTTATCTTGGGGCCAAACGAGTCTGGTAAGACTACTCTTTATCATTTCATAAAAGCTTCACTTGGGAGTGCAACAGCTGATCATTTAACAAAGTATAAATCTTGGTCTGGTGAGGAAATAGATGGTTTTGTTTCGTTTCAAAACGGTGAGGTCAAAAGTGTTCGAATAGATTCGACGGGCGTTCATGAAAAATTGCTTGAGGAAGATTTAATAGAAAGTTTAATCACCATGTCAGACGAGGAAGATATTTTTGATACTGTTTCTGTTGATCAAAAAATTATCGCTAGAATGAAAAGAAAAATGCAGGAAACTAGACAAGCAGAGGAAATCTTAAAGTTGCTTGAATCGATACCGAATTTTGAAATGATGTTAATCGAAAAGCTGCAGCAGCTTGATCTAGAAATAATGGAGCTGAGGAAAAAGGTGGAGCTTTTCCAGAAAATCAGAAACGAGGTCCTTGAGCAAGAGGTATTTAAAAGGAAACTTGAGAAAAAATTGCAAACCGTAATTGAAGAGAAACATAGAATCGCCAAGAAATTAGAGGAAACCGAGAAAGAGATTTTGGCACAAGTGAATACAATGAAAAATGACCTTATTCAGAAAATAGATAATCTTAATCTCGAACTCAGGCAGCTGTCTATGCTTCCTGCAATCTCTGCAGAGCATTTTGTAAAATTGAGTCAAGCTCATCAAAAGATCAAAGGACTCGAAGAAAAAATTAGAGACCTTCATGGAAAACTCAGTGTTAATCGTAGTAGATTAGAAGAACTAAGCAGCAAAATTGATAATTTGAGAAAGGATCTTATCATCGATGAGCTAGACAAGTTTAAACTAAAGCTGAAGAATCTTGAGCTTTCCTACAAACTTGTTGAGTCTAAATTAGATCAGCTGAAGGCGCATGAAAATGCATATCAAGCCAACTGGAGAATTTTCGAGAGACGTGATTTTGAAGTGGATACTTTTCTGAATCAAGATACATTCTTGTCGATAGAAAAGCTTAAAGCCCAAATAAACGAAAAAATGGAGAACTTGGATCGGGAACTTCTTAGAAAGGAAAAAAGCAAAGGTAGGACGCTTTTACTTATGGTTCTTTGTATCTTCACAGGTATAGCCTCACTTGTGCTTGGGTTCACGACCGCTCCATTTTGGCACTACATTTCAATTGGACTTGGTACGGTGACTGGGTTTCTTTTCTTCTCTTACAAAAAACAAGAAAAAGGATATGACGAACTCTCAGATGAAAAAATCAAGGCTCAAATTGAAATAAGAAACCTCGAAAGACAAATGAATCAAAGGAGGTTGCCATCGGGATTTGAATTTCCAAGTTACGATGAACTCAAAAGATCCTACGAACAATATCGGCGATGGCTAAAAGAAGATGAGGAAATGAAACAACTAAAATCCCAAGTTGAAGAGCAAGCTCAGCAATTGTTAGCAGAACTCAGAATATATGGAGCTAAGGCTTTATCGGACATACCAAGTGTCTTAGTTTGGTTAAATCAAAAAATTTTCGAACTGGAGAAAGCAGAATACGAGCGATTAATGATTGAAAAAACGATCATTCAGGACTCCAAAAATGTAGAACAGCTTGAAATGGAAGTGAAGGAACTGTCGAAACAGTTTGACTCAGACTTAAGGGACCTTGGTTTACAGGATGTATCAGAACTGCCCGAAGCTCTTAAGCGCAATACAAGAATTAGCGAGCTGAAAAACATGATTGACAGTGCTAAACGACTTCTTGAATCTTGCGAGAATTTCGAGTTAGAAAAGCTGGCGAGAAATAACACAAAAATAATGGAATTACTTCAGGAAAAGAGTAGATTAACCTCTGTCATGGAAAGTCTGAAAAAACAGGTAGATGAGCTATCGGAGCAACTTGAAGGCCAAAAGAAACTTACAGAATCAATCGAAATCCCAAAAATTACAGAATATTTGAGGGAATTGTCTTTGAAGGATTTACAGAAAAAAGTATATGAAAGATTGAGGGAAAGAATTCCCACAGTAAGAAAAATTCTAGCAGATGAATTAGAAAAATTGACAGGTAGCTACATTGATAAATTTGGGTCTATGCTGAAAGACCTTTTCACGTCTTTTTCGAACCTCGCCAGCAGTATGACAGTTGATAAGGACCTGTCCGTGAAATTCTTTGTTGCCAACAAAGAACAAAATCTCGACGTAGTTCTGAGCAAAGGAACTTTGGATCAACTTGCACTTTGCTACAAAATTGCTTTGTACTACGTTTTGAATCCCTCAGATCCACTGCCATTGATCTTAGATAATTTCTTGATTCGTTTCGATGAAGAGAGACTATCAAAAGCCGCAAAACTATTAACAGAGGTCGCTAAGGAAAGACAGGTGATAGTTCTCACCAGTGACACAAGGCTCAAAGATCTACTTGAGGTTGAGCCGTTAATAACACTCAGAAAATCATAAGCTTGTCTTTTCCTGACTTTTTTGCTACCTCCATAGCTCTAAAAGCTGCATCGCAAAGCTCTTCATAGTTTTTTCCGTGCTCTGGATACATAGCTATCCCAGCGCTTGCGGTAACATGTAAGCGCTCGGAAACTTGGATTTGTCTTATCTCATCGAGCATTCTTCCTGTTATCTCAATTGCTTTTGATTTTGAAACATTTTTGAGCAGAACTGCAAACTCTTCTCCACCAAAACGTGCGACATAATCAGATCTTCTTGTTCTACTTCTAAGTACATCAGCCACCTTTTCTATCACCTTGTCTCCAACCTCATGTCCATACTGTAGATTGATTTTAGTCAGGTCATCTATGTCCAATATCACAACTGCAAATTCTTGCCCAGATTTCAGTTGTTGTTCTAACAAACCAAGGAATGCGGAATGAGTGAGCAACAAAGTGTGGGGATCTCTCGAAACCCTTACAACAAGAGGTTGATAACTTTGAGACCTTTCAAGAAGCTTATAAATCTGGTCAGCTATAAGTTCGAGAATTTGAATATCTTCGATTGAAGGACGTTTCCCGTTGAAAGGTGCATCTACAGAAATGTATCCAACTATATCACGATCTGAATTGTATATGGGTACCAAAAGCATATCTTCTGGTAACCATTGTTGCCCGTTTTCTTGTCCGGCTTCGCTCTGATCAATAAGTACGGCTACGTACTCGGTTGGCACCTCAATTGCACCTTGCGGTATAAAGTATGAATTACTCAATTTGAATCTATCTTGAGCAAGTTTATAGAAGTTTTCAATAGGAGGTGGATAGTTTTTGAGTCGCTGAAATTCATTTGGATCTATTCCATGGTGAGCAACTCTAAGAATTTTTCCAATGTTTCTGTCAAAAATGTTTATGAGAACGTATTTGAAACCGCTAACAACAGATATAGCCTCAGCAAGCGTATAGAGAGTTTCCTCTACCGAGGCTCGCTGGGAGATAAAAGTAGTTAATTCGATAACCGACGCAAGTTTCTTCCGTATCGCACGTATTCTTTCCGCTTCCCTTAAGTGTTTCTGTCTTTCGTCTTCATAGTCCTTCAAAAACGAATAGATCGCGAATAATACAAAATTCAAGGTTATTGGTGGAACTGGAAGTGTGTTTGTCGATCCGAAAAAAGAAACGTTCGCAGCTAGAAGAGCTAGATACATCGAGACAACTAAAAAGAACAGTTTTTTGTGCACTTTAGACTTAACTAAGAAAATTACTTCCAAAATACAAAAGATAAGAACTATTGTTGCAAAACCGGTATAAATTGATTTACTTACGACAATTTTATAAATCAGCACCGCGAAACCACTGACCCAAAAGTTCCTTACTGCGGCAAAAATCCTTTCACCACGCTTCGTTTTCATCATTCGGCATACCGATGCAACGAAAATAATTGCGGGAGCTGACTGAATCCTATTAAAGAGCAAAAATGTTGAGAGTACCAAAGCCATGCTCAAAGGTTCAAACAAGCTCCGCCCTAGAGAGAAAAACAAAAAGGCGTACAAACACAGTAGAAGATCAAAATAACCTACTGTGAAAGGTCGAAGGATGATTATAACAATTATCGCGAGCGCTAGATCAAGAATTTCCAAGTACTTCCTCATAGCAACCCCTTCATGTTAATTGTCGAAAAGCTCAGAGGAAATTCAACCCACTTTCCTTCAAGCGCAGACTTGTAAATGCCTAACACAATCTCGACTGCCTTTCTTCCTTCATCACCATTAACCAATGGTTCTCGACCGTCGATTATTGAGTGACAAAAATCTTTATACAGCAAAACATGCCCTTTTCCATAAACGGTATCAGGATCTGGTAAACTTGCAAAAGGATGTGTATCCTCCCCAGTGAATCTCCAGATCTCAACACGATTCACAGCCAAACCACCTATTTTAACTGTTCCTCGCTCTCCAAAAACTGTGAGTACCTCTTCAAGATTTCTGTCAAAAACAGTCGATGTACCCTCTATTATCCCAACAGTTCCAGAACGAAATTCAACTATTCCAACACCGAAATCCTCTACCTCTATGTAATTGTGGTTAAAGTTTTTTATCAAGGCCACCACACGTTTTGGTTCGCCACCAAGTATCCATTGAAGCAAATCTATCCCATGGATTGATTGATTCATCAATACTCCGCCATCTTGTTCCCATGTTCCGCGCCAGTTCGCTTGCTCATAATAATCTTTAGTCCTGTTCCACCTTACGCTTATTGTGCCATAAAATATCTTTCCAAAATGTCCATTTTCTATTTTTTTCCTAAGTTCTTGAACTGGAGGATTGAACCTATTTTGAAAGCAAACACCTAATTTGACATTCTTTCTTTTAGCAATATCAACCATGGAGTTTATGTGTTCTGTACTAAGAGCCATAGGCTTTTCAACCAAGACGTTTTTTGAATGTTCCATTGACTCGACCGATATTTCATAGTGTGATCCACTCGGTGTTGCTACTGCTACAAAATCTATATCGTCACGGGTTAAGAGTTTTTTATAATCTTTATGAACTTCAGGTCTATATCCACAAAGCTTCTCGACTTTTTCTGCAATTGCTTGTGCACGATCTAAAATTAAATCGCAGCAAGCAACCATTTGAACTATATCTCTGTTCTCAAAGATAGCTTCAACATGTTTTGAGGAAATCCTACCACAACCAATCAATGCCATCCTCAGTTTTGGCAAGATGAACACCCCCACTTAGTCACAATGTTTCCTTGATTATCCTATAAATTCTTTCTGAAGCTTTTCCGTCGCCAAAAGGATTTGAAACATTATTCACTCTCTTATCTTGAGCGATCTTTAAAGCTTTGTATACTGACGATTCTGCAGTTCCCGCCAGCACGCCATATCCATACTGAATCAGCTCTGGCCTTTCAGTGGTTTCGCGTGCAACAACAACAAATTTACCAAAGGATGGGGCTTCTTCCTGTACACCCCCAGAATCTGTAACAACAAACCTCGCACCATCAAGCAAAGCCAGAAAATGCTCATAATCAACAGGTTCTAAAAGGATAAAATGATCTTCGCCAGTTAATTGTTTCAAGACTATTTCCTTAACTCTTGGATTCTTATGGACCGGGAAAACAGCCTTCAAATTGCTTTCCTTAACAAATTTTCTTACTGCTTTGAGTATTGACACCATCCTTTCACCAATATTTTCGCGACGGTGCAAAGTGATAAGAAAGTAATCATCTTGATCAACGAACTTCTTTCGAATTTTCATTAGGTCAACAGAATTCTTAATAAATTCAAGCGCATCCACAACAGTGTTACCGACTACATGAATTCTTTTTTCGTCGACACCTTCTCTTATCAGATTTTTCCTTGCACGATGCGTTGGTGCAAACAAATAGCGAGCTATAACATCGATCAAACGTCTGTTTAGCTCTTCTGGGAATGGATCGTAAATGTTATTCGTTCTTAAACCAGCTTCGATATGAGCAACTGGTATTGAAAGGTGAAAAGCACATAGTGCACTTGAAAACGCTGTTGTAGTATCACCTTGAACGACAACCAAGTCTGGTTTTTCCTTCTGCAATATACACTCAAGGTCTTGAACAACTCTTGAAACCAGATAATTAAGAGACTGGTTATGAATCATTATGTTCAGGTCGTAATTTGGTACAATATGGAAAAGTCGAGTCATCATATCCATCATTTCTCGATGTTGTGCAGTAGCAATTGTCAAAATGTTTTCACCCATTCTTTGAAATTGAAGGTATACAGGAGCAATCTTTATGACCTCGGGTCGTGTACCGAAGACAAAAGCCACTTTCACTTAGCTTCCACTCTCCTTGTGTTTCCTTGCGAATCAATGACGACACGCATCATAATGTCTTGAACCTCAATTTCTCTAACGGCTTTATCCTCAAGATCAGCATACGAAATTACCCTTTGCGAAAGGACCTCAACATTTGATATTGGAGTGAACATGATTCTCGCAAACCTCTTAAAATGTTGATTGCTAACTGCTAATACGCTTGAGACTATACCAACAGCACCAAAAAGAAATATTTTTTCCAGAAATGGTTCAAAATTCTCCTCGAAAACAATTTCAAGTTTATTCGGAGTTATGTTACCAAAGGCTACAATCTCTCCTGTTACAAAATCTGGGACTAAACCTTCTGCTTTCTCGTAGAGAACTATTCTTTCGAAGGCTTCTCGACTCACCAATATTATCCTTCCAGAGTATTTGACAACATCTTTAACTGTTAGCTTTCGTGCGACATTCAGCGACAACGGATATCTTATAACCAACATCTAATCTCTCCTCATCCAAGAATCTTTGAGACAAGCACTTCAATAAAATTTACGAAGGGATCCATAACCATTGGTATTATCCAAAGTGCAAGAAGAGCAAGCATGAACAAGGTTCCATATACCTCATATTTCAAATACCATTCAGTGTAATTCGACGGTAGCAAAGCTCCAAGTATTCTGGAACCATCTAAAGGGGGGATTGGAAAAAGCGAGAATATTGTGTATGTAAGGCTGTATTTTGTTGCCTTTCTTAGTATCAAAAAGATAAAAACATGATCATTATAAAATCTCGCAATTAAACCGAAACAGATAAAAGAAACAATCCCAGTAATTGGTCCAAGAAGCGAAACAATTAGAAAAGATTTTCGCCCCTTTCTTAGGTTCCATGGCCTTATTGGTACGGGCCTTGACCAACCAAAATCAAAAAGTATGAAAGCAATAGTTCCAATTGGATCCAAATGTATAAACGGATTCAACGAAATACGCCCTACCTTTTTGGGTGTTGGATCACCCAAGCGGTAGGCAATATACGCCTTAATATACTCTCGAGGCGCAACAACCAGCAATACTGCAATAAAACCACTTAATAACAGCTTCAAAACCTGTTCCAAGGACTTGAACACGTACAACTGAAGCACCTCAGAGTGATTCTATCATAACACTAATGAACTAGGCACAATTGAACTGTAAAGTCTGTTAGTTTGTTGTATCATCGAAAATGGGAGAGATCAAAAACTGGTTAGTTTCGATTACAAAAAAGATTATATAAGTTTCACAAGTGGATACATCATGAAAGGAAAAAACTTTCGAGCATCGATAATAAAATACCCTAGTCGGCACCCGCATCCTCTTCCTGGTACAGAAACAACAGAACTTTACCTGTTCGAACCGAGGGAAAAAGCTGTTGGAACAGTGATTTTGCTCCACGGTTTGGGAACCATAAACATACCTTTTCTTATGTGGATGAGTGTACATATTGCAAGTGCTGGGGTCAGAGTTATGCTTCCAATTTTGCCTGGAAATTTAACTAGAACAGTACATGGTTCAACAAGTGGACGAGACTATTTTTCCACTGATACTGGAAAGATGACAACGCTCTGGGAGTCTGCTGTCATTGATGTTTTAAGTACTGTCGATTTGGCAAAGCAGCAACATTGGTGGCATGAGAATAACTGTTTGGTTGGCTATTGTCTCGGTGGAATGCTTGCCGTGATAATCAGTGCATTATGTCATGATTTCAAAAAAACCATTCTTATAACCTCCGGGGGTGATATAGCAACTTTGATGTGGTATTCGCCAACACTCGCTTATTTTAGAAGAGATGCAAAAAGGATCCTGAACTCAGCTAATAAAATAGATGACAGAGAATCCATGATCGATGCCTATTCAAGAGACATAAACAAATTGCCACAGTTCAAAAACGTGTCGGAACTGATAAATTCTGACGTACACCCGATTTTGAAAGTAGATCCCCTCGCATATGCAAGATTCGTAATTCCCGACAAAGTTGTATTCATAGAAGCATTATTTGACAAAGCCCTTCCTGCAAGAACTAGGAAAATTCTTTGGGAAGCACTGGGAAAGCCTAAAAAATATCTGATCCCCTCTGGACATGTGACTTGGCTGCCATTTCAGTACTTTCTTGCAAATTTGATACTCAAGCAGATGAATATCAAAGAATTTAAGAGAAAATTGAAATTACTTGAACGACCAAAAGTCGAAGAGAAATAACATTTCCTAGCGGTCTAGTACAAGAAAATAGGGGAGCTGATTCCCGATCTTAAGTTGTTCCCTAACATCCGCAGGTACCAAGTTAACCATTTCAAAATCATAGCCTTCTATGTTTATAGCCCAGATTTTTTCATTAGGAGCATAGAAATACATTTGTTTCGACGAAGTATAAACTACATTTACTCCATTGTTGGCAACTCTCTTAAGTTGATAGTAATCTCCACTCTTCTCAATAATATAACGCACAGTCTTTGTCTGATCTCCAATCCTTTCTACAAAGACAAGTTGCCTACCATCTTCTGAGATTGTGGCAGTTGAAACCGAGTGCCACCAAAAATCTTGTCTGAGATAATCAATGGCCATGAAAAAGTTTATATCCTGGTCTATTTTCTGAACAATTCTGTGAGAACGTGCGATAACAAAATACAACAGCTCATAAATCATAGCACAGAATATGATACTTATGAAGATATACAACAATAACTCTACTAGAACAGCTCCCCCACGACTTTGCTTATCCATTCTTGTAGGAATTACCTACTTAGACTTTCGTATGCTTCCGCATTGAGTATAGCACACCCAGCAGCTCCTCTAATAGTATTGTGTACAAGTGCAAGGAAGCGGAATCTTTTTTCGCTAATTTGTACAACTCTTCCAACGCTTACACTCATACCATTACCGAGGTTTCTATGAAGTTTCGGCTGTGGTACATCCAGGCCATCCAAGTAAATCAAAGGTTTTTCTGGTGCAGTGGGAAGTTTCAAGTGCTTTATGGGGTTGAATTTTTCGAATGCCTCTATTATTTTCTCTCTTGAGGTCTTCATATTTGTTTGCACAAAAACCGAAAGAAGATGGCCATCTTGAACTGGTACCCTGTTGCACTGAGCTATTATTTCGAATTTGGCGTACTCTATTTTGCCATCGAACCTTTGACCAAGTATTTTTTTCGGTTCTACCATCATTTTTTCCTCTTCATTCTTTATAAATGGTATTACATTGTCTAAAATGTCAAGAGAAGCTACCCCTGGATAGCCCGCTCCTGAGATTGCTTGCATTGTAACAACATTGACTGATTCGATTCCAAAGTTGTCCATAATCGGTTTTAGAGCCATCACGAGTCCTATTGTTGAGCAGTTCGGATTGGTTATCATTTTTCCAAGACTTTGCTGGTATCTGACCATTTCAAGGTGATCCAAATTAACTTCGGGAACGACGAGAGGAACATCGTCATCTAACCTATGACTTGCGGCATTCGAGAAAATTATGTACCCTGCTTTTCGAAATTCATCTTCTATCGGACCGGCAATATCGGATGGAAGTGCCGAAAAAACGTAGTCACACTCAATGTCCGGTGTGCATGTTTTCACAGTTAATTCTGCAACTTCCGAGGGAATGCTTCTATCAAGCTTCCAACGAACTGCTTGTTTGTACTTCAACCCAGCAGAATTATCAGATGCACAGACTGCAACAATCTTGAAATAGGGATGGTTATCTAGTAGCTGTACAAACCTTTGGCCCACAAGCCCGGTAGCCCCAAGTATTGCTACTCTTTTCATCTTATTCCCCCTTCTATCTCTTTCCATAAACTGCCTCGAGCAAAGCTCTCGAAGATTGTCCTTTACCCATGGTAAAAATATGAATCCCTGGCACCCCATATAAAAGTAGCTTTTCGACAAGTGATGCCATGTACTTTGTTCCAAGTAAAAACTCCTCTTTTGGTGTCCGAGCATCTGACATTTGTTGAAGAAAGTCATTTGGAATGGTAACAAAGAATTTTTTCGGGATCTCATAAATTGATTTCAAGCTTACAATAGGTTTTATACCGGGAATTATTGGAATATTTATTTGTTTTTCTCGGGCCATTTCAACAAATCTTTTGTAGATCTCAAAATCGAAAATCATCTGAGTTATAGCATATTCGGCACCAGCATCGACTTTCTCTTTAAAATGCCTTAAGTCTTCTTCTATGTTCGGAGCTTCATAGTGTTTTTCAGGATATGCTGCTACTCCTATGCAAAAATCTGTTCTCAAAGTTCCCTCACCTGGCAAAAGGTACTCTCCCCTGTTCATCTTTGAGATTTGCTCTACAAGTTGCACAGCATATTTATAACTCGATTGCTCTGGCTGCATGTTTTTGCTTTCATATTCACCCCTTATTACAAAAACATTTTCTACACCAATTAGATGAAGATCAATGAGAAGTTCTTCCGTTTGGAATTTATTCATACCATAACACAAAACGTGCGGTACAACGTCAATTTTGTACTTTTTCATCAAGGCTGCTGTCAAACCAACTGTACCAGGTCTTTTCACTTTTGGCACCTTTATGATACCCTCTGGAGTTTCGATATAAGCAATTTCGGCGGCATGGCGAGTGACATTTACAAAATCAACACCAAAATCCATTAGATTGTCTATAACACGATATATTTCCTCTACACTTTGGCCTCTAATTGGTGGCAAGACTTCAATTGAAAGAATCTTTTTCTGAGTTATTTTCTCTGTCACCTTCATTATTGTACCTTTCACCCTCTCCAAATAAAACCAATTCGTGTTCTCCGACAATACCAAGTTTATCCTCAAGGATTACCACTACAGTTTTGACATGCTCACGAATCGCACTTTGAAGTAGCATCTCCACATCGTCTTTTACCTTAACCATGTTGCAGTACGCCGTTGCAAAAGCATCTGCAATAGTTGCATTTTTACTCACCACTGTTACGGCATCTGCTTTACCAAAACTCAAAGAATGTCCGACTGTTCCTGAACTTGTGCAAACACCCCATTCCCCAGGTGGAATTATCAAACCTATCTTACAAGATAGAGGAGAACTGCCTGCATAAATCGAAACAAAAACATTTTCCAAGTTTTTGATATAGATATCACCACCATTTTCAACTATCACTTGTGAACAAGCAAATTTTGCACTCAAAAAATTCCCAACTCTGTCAGCAATGGCTCCAGCGATTGCAGCCATTGGTCCAACACCTGCTAATTTTGCCGCTTGAGACATCGCAAAAATGATTTCTGGAGAATCTTCTGATACCTCGATGGGTTCCAAACTTGTCAGAAAATCTGGTGCTTTCACGGCATATGTCTTTATAGTTTGCCTTAGTTCACTGACAAATTTCAAAACAGCTGATTCCATGCCATAAGCATAGCTATCTACCGCTATCCATAGGTCAGTTTCCTCACATTGAACAGTAAAGTACTTTAATCCACTCTTGTGCCAACTTCTGTAGAATCTTTCCAAGGCGGAAGCCTCACTCCGACCGGACAGGCATCACTGCAAATCATACAATTGACACATTTCTGGGGTTGAAAAACAAGTTTGCTGTCCACCATAAGTAATGCATCAAAAGCACATAGTGAAACACATGCACCACAGTGAACACATTCTGGTTCATCTCTGAGGAATGGCTCGGATTCTTTCAGCCCCTCAAGCACCTTAAGTGTTCTCGGTTCATTAAAGTGCATAACTGGTTGTGATAGGAAAAACTTTTGCTCGATAATCCAGTTCTTCAACACTTGCGCAATTTCTCTAGCCATGGCCAAACTTGAGAGCGAGGAAGTTTTAACTTTCTTTCCGGCAATCTCAACAGACCCAGAACTCAGTTCGGCGTAACTAACCAATCTAACGACAGAATACCCCGGCTTTGAATAATCACGAATCGCAGTTTCTATTTCTTGGTTGGATCTCGTCACATAATAAGCTATTTCTTCATCCAAAACTGGAATTGGAACACCAATTCCAATGAAAATCGTTACCCCATAGTTCTTAAAATAGGCTGCTCGAATGTATCTTGGGTTCATTTTCTTGGCGTCACCAATAACTGCTAAAGTTCTTGCTGGTCTTAGGGGTATTCCAAATGAATTAAGCGTAATATCTGTTCTAAATTGAGTTCCTGGCCAAACAACATATCCCTCAGCCCCACAGAGAAATATTCTAGTTCCCAAACCAATTGTAAGCAACTTTGGGTCTTTCAAGAGTGGACTGAGCTCACCAGATGTAGAGTAGGTGACGTTTCCGTAATTTGGTAAAAGCTTTCCCATATATGTATAAAGAACTCGATCTGAACTGTTAGTTGCTGCAGAATAGTTTTGGTAAGCGTTTCTTGGATTGAAAATGAAGAAATCATTTATTATATCTTTGTTTATGTAACCCTCGAAGTCTTTTCGTGGATAACAATCAGTTCCTTTTCCAGAGGCTTTCATGTAAACATTCTTTCCCCTTATAAGGGCTTCTATAACGTGAGCACCACCAAAAGATTTGTCCTGTTCTGACTCTTGAGTGGCACCAATGTAGCCGTCTACTGCTGCTAAACCACCGTAAACTTCAACACCTTCGATCTTAATCTTTTCCATTCTCATCAAAGGGTTTGTATGACCAAAGTTGATAAAAGCTCCACTAGAACACATAGGTGCAAAAGTAGCAGTAGTAACCACATCCACTTTTTCGGTTATCTCTTTTAAAGAAGTTTCCTTTGCCATCTTTACAACCTCTTCGGCTGTTAAGACTACCGCTTTACCCTCTTTAATCTTCTTGTTCACTTCTTCAATAGTTCTCAATTCTGATCCTCCTTTCCAAAAAACTCATCATGTATAGCCTGTAAAGCGGCGGTTCGATCAGATATATTTACGATGAAATACATCGTGACATCCGAGGCTCCCGCGGATATCATTTCCACGTTGATGTCTTTCTTCGAAACAGCCATGAAAACTCTTGCTGCAATTCCATATTTTTGTAGGATGCCATTTCCAACCACAGCTATGAGTGATATACCAGTTTTGTAATTGATCTCCTCTATCTCAGAGATATTTATTCTCTTGCTCGCTTTTTTAAACTTATCAATATCCTGACTGCTTATCAAGAGATTAATGCTTGTCTGGGATGTTACAACCGACTTTATATTTAGTCCTTCATTTCCAAACGTAGACGCAATTTGACCAAGTATACCTGGGACACGACCAACGTTTGTCCCCTTAAATTGAACCACTGCTATGTCATCGGTAAAAGAAATGCTCTTGACGACTCTGTTAGTGCAAGTACCGTTTGACCAAATAATCGTATCTGGTTGATCTATTGACACAAAGTTGTGAATGTTGAATATATACAACGGTATCGATTTCTTTCTAAGTGGGTCAACGGACGCATGGTGCAATATTTTAGCACCGAAGTAAGAAAGTTCTGCAGCTTCATCATAGTTCAAGCTTTTAACGGGTTTAACTCCCGTTACAAATTTTGGATCACAAGTCATAAAACCAGGAACGTCTTTGTACAAGTCAACTCGTTTCGCGTCGACACAGTAAGCAATTGCCGTTGCTGTGTAATCACTGCCACCACGTCCAAGGATAGTCACGTGATCTTCATGAATACCATAGAACCCCGGGATAACATAGTTCTTACCAGGCTCGAGCAGTTTTTTTAAGTTCGTCTCGGATTTTTCAAGATCAATTGAGGCATTTTTGAACTTTCCATCTGTTACGAGACCAATCTTCTCTGGCAGGCCTTCGTAGCATTCTATGCCGTTTCTGTTCAACCACTTTGTTAGCATAAGCGAAGAGCATCTTTCACCATGACTTACTATTAAATCGTACACAAAATCTGGCACCTTGTTCATTAATTTAACAGCATGCAAGAAATTCTCAATCGAGAAAACTCTTTCTCTTAAATCTTCATCATCATTAGCGAGAAAATCCTTGTAGGTTGAGTACAGTTGGTTCAAAAATTTTGAAACATCAATACTTGCTGGATTTCTCAACAGATCTATGAGTTGATTTGTCACACCGTAGGCAGCTGAAACAACTATTATCAATGGATCTTGATACATTTTCACAACAGATAAGATTTTTCCCAGATCACTTTTTGATCTTAAATTAGATCCACCGAATTTAAGAACCACACTTTTCATTCTTTGTTCCTCCTTTTGATTATTTCTTTACAAAATTCCAGCGCTTCAATTGCGTCTTTTGCATAAAACACACCAAATCTCTCAGCCAGATCCTTGTTCATGGAAGCACCACCAGCTATGACAACAACCTTTATTCCTCTCTCAGTCAGCAAATCGACAAGCTCCTTGACACGCCAAACAGTTGTAGTCATCATAGCCGATAGACCAACTATATCAGGATTGATTTCCTTAATATTTTCAATAATTCTTTCAGCAGGCACGTCCTTACCTAGATCATAAACTTCGAATCCTCCACTTCGAAGTACCGTTGCTACAATTTTCTTACCTATGTCATGAATATCTCCCTGAACCGTTGCCAAGACAACCTTCCCGAGTTTGTGAGCTGATTCCCCGAGCAAACTGTTGAGACGATCAAAGGCTGGTTGTACCGTTTCAGCAGCAAGAATCAAATGTGGAAGGTAAATCTTCCCGTCCGAATAAAGTTTTCCAACCTTTTCCATTGCTTTTGCAAGAATTTCTTGACTAATTACCAATGGATCGAAGCTCTGAAGTTTCTCGCTAACAAAGTCCATGACTTTGTCTTTTTGACCTTTGACTATTGATTCTACAAGCGGATCGTTCAAGTCCGTATTTGCCTTAACAATTCCTTTTCCGTTTAATGCTAAAGCACCTTCAACGATATTAATCGTTGTCAGCTCTTTCGAATTCAGTATAGCTGCTTTCAAACCTGCTTCAATGCACAAAGCCAGGAAAGCCGCATTGACTTTTTCTCTGTTTGGAAGGCCAAAGCTAAGATTTGATAACCCAATTGAAGTTTTCAAGCCTGCTTTACTCAGCAGTTCAATGGTTTTTACAGTGACGTGATAATCATTCCCTGCACCTATGGGAAGCACAAGCGGATCGAAATATATCCGTTCCAAGCTGATTCCCTGTTTCTCGATTAGGTCAGCAGACCTCATCGCTATTTGAAATCTCTCTTCTGCTGTCTTCGGTATGTCCTTCTCCATTGTAAGTACTATGAGTACTCCACCGTAGAGTTTCAACAATCTCAATCTTTCTAAAAGGTGAGCATCACGCGCTAGCGCTGAATTTACCACTGGTCTTCCGACATATTCTCTCATTGCCAACTCAAGAAATTCCAAATTTTGTATGTCCAAAGAGAGTGGCAACGATGATACTCGATCCAGCTCTAAGATTACATCCCTGAAATGACTATTATCTAGTAACTTCTCTATACCAAGGTTCACATCTATCGCTACACATCCTTCTTTCTCCTGCTCATGAGCGAGCTGAACAACTGTGGAAAAATCTTTCTGCTGTATTTGGGCTTGCAGTTTCTTTTTTCCACTTGCATTTATTCTTTCACCTATTATCAAGAAGTCTTCAATGGGCTTGAGTATTGTTCGAGATGAAATAAATTGACCCTTATTTTCCTCTCTCTTTTTCGGCTTTTGTTCTCCAATGTATTTCACCATCGCTTCGATATGTTCGGGTCCTGTTCCGCAGCAACCACCAACTATGTTTGCACCAAATTGAACAAAATCTCTCATGTATATTGCAAATTCATCCGGTTTAGTTCGGTATTCCAATACATTCCCTCGAAGGAAAGGCTTTCCTGCATTTGGTTCAACGCAGAGAAATTTGTTGCAATACTTTGCTAGTTCTAGGAAAACAGATAACATATCCTTTGGCTCAAGTGTACAGTTTATCCCAACAACATCAACATCAAGATCGTTCATCAGCGTTGCGAAGATTTCCACAGAAGTTCCAGTAACTGCCTTACCGTTTGTTTCAAATTTCATATGTGCAATTACAGGGATGTCCTGACTCACATCTCTTGCTGCCAGAAGCGCCGCTTTGAGTTCCTTTAAATCCGACATGGTTTCTATGATTATCCCATCTACACCGTTTTCAACAAGCAACTGTATTTGCTCTTTGAACACGAAATATGCATCTTCAAAATCGATCTCCCCTAAGGGTTTCACAAAACTACCGGTGGACGAAATGTCTCCAAAAATCAGATTACCCTTCGCAACCGATCTTGCTATTTTAACCGCCGCAACATTAATTTGCTCAAAAAGGCTTTCATAACCGTGTGCACGTAGTTTCGCCCTGTTTGCACTAAAAGTGTTTGTAAGCAACAAATCAGCACCAGCTTCCACGTATTCTCTTTGTAGTTTCTCAACAACTTCTGGTTTTCGCAGGTTCAAAAGCTCTATTAATTCTGTTCTCTCTCCTCGCTTGAAGAACTCTGTGCCATATGCTCCATCAAGGAAAAGCACTCGGCGCTCGAGAATCTTTCTAAATTCCTCTCTTTTCATCCATACCACCCAATCATGCAAACTGTAGACTTTCGGGGTATCATTATCCCTGTTTCAAGTACCTCTATCTCCGCGATCTTCAAGAGATCCTTCACAAGGTACTTATTCATGGTTATGTCCACATTACCATATCCTGGAGAAAATCTCATTGTACCTTCCCCAAATCTCTCTCGAAGCAACCTGTCAAAACGCTCATTTAGACTTTCAACAGCTTCTGATCCCCATGCATCCAATATAAAAGCTGCAAAAAGATCGCTACCGGAATATCTTTCTATCAACTTGTCAAACTCATTACCCAGTGTGGAAACAAATACCGTTAGGGTTTTAACACCTTTGAAAATATTTGGCATTGCAGCTTCAGGAAGAGCTTTGGCTGAAACTGTTTCATAGTAAACTACAGGTTCAACACTGGCCAGAGCCATTAAAAAGAGCTCGTTAACCCTTCGCAAGAAATCCAAGTCGTTAATCTTGGAATATCTTGTTCCCGCTCGAGCAAGGAAAATGTTCTTGTCAGGCATATATTCGAATTTCTCCGGGACGTATTTGCTGGCCATTTGTTTCCTCCCACTAACGAAAGTTGCTTTTTAAACTAATCATAAACCCAAAATCTCATTGAAATGTAAACAAAATCAGAACGAACTTTTACAACCATTTCGCGAGATTCAACTATTAAAAATGGTTAAAAAGGTATAATCTGAAATGGGAGGTGCCGATCTTGTTTGAGAGGGTTCCAAGAGATACAGTTTTGCAGGGAGAAATTTGCAAACCTGTATTCATAAAGAAAGGTCCAGTTGGCGCTTTGCTTGTTCATGGTTACACTGGGAGTCCTCATGATATGAAATATCTTGGAGAAAGATTAAATAAACATGGCTTTACAATATCGATCCCAAGACTTCCTGGGCATGGAACCAATTACTTGGATTTTTTGACTACTACTCACAGAGATTGGTTGAGAAAAGCTATTGATGCTTACATAGAATTGCGATCAGAATGTGAAAAAGTTCATGTGATTGGTTTATCAATGGGCGGCTTGATCGCTGCAATTCTTGCAGCAAGGTTCGAAGTAGAAAAACTAGTCCTTGCTGCACCAGCCTTGCTCATTAACGACAGACGAATCTACTTGACACCTGTTTTGGCTCTTTTCAAAGATTACATACCAAAAGAGGAAAGGGTTGAGTACGAAGATCCAATTCTACAGAAACTTCAGGAAGAATATTGGAGTAAGCAGTTTACAAAAACTGCTCCAAGTTTGCTGAAACTCAAAAAGATTGCGACAAAAGAACTTCAAAAGATTAGATCCAAGACTCTGTTAGTATTAGCTCGTAACGACAATATCGTACCAATAGAAGTGAAAGAGCTTGTTGAAAAGAACGTAAAAGGTCCTGTTCAAACTGTGATACTTGACAAAAGTAATCATGTTGTTGTGAACGATGTCGAAAGAGAATATGTTGCAGAAATAATAACAAAGTTTTTGGAGGAGTAGCCTATGAAAAAGTATGTTGTTGTCGGAATTCCGTTCGATGGAACAACTTCTTTTATACCCTCGACAAGATATGGTCCAACATTGATAAGGCATTCTCTGAAGTATTTGTTAGAATCATATGTTTTTGAATACGATATCGATCTTGCAGAACTTGATTACCATGACAGCGGAGATACAGAAATAATAGCTGGTGATGTAGTCAAGACTCTGAAAATGGCAGAATTACACATTCAAAATGCTTTAAGTAAGGCAGAAAACAGCGTACTAGTTGTGTTGGGTGGAGAACACACCGTTAGTTATGCACCGGTAAACCTACTGAGGCCTAAGAGTTTCGTAGTCTTCGACACTCATTTTGATTTGTGTGATGAATATCAAGGTACAAAGTGGAGTCATGCTTGTGTAACGAGAAGAATCCACGAACTTGGTGTTGATGTAGTTTTGGTTGGCGTGAGAAGCGCTGCAACAAGGCAGGAATTTGATTATGCAAAGAGAAACAACATAGCTTGGATTCATGCAAGAGAATACAGCATTGAAAAGTTGGCATCTGCAGTTGAAAACCTTCCTGAACCAGTTTATCTTTCAGTTGATATTGATGTCTTTGACCTTGGTTTAGCTAGCGATACTGGTACTCCTGAACCTGGTGGGCTCAATTTTTGGCAAGTTATAGAGGCCGCCGAGTGGATTGCATCACACAAGAGACTATGTGGATTCGATATCGTTGAAGTTGCAGGAACAAATCTTTCCTCAAAAAGCGGTATAACTGGTGGTAAACTGTTAAAGTATCTCATAGCATTATGTGAAAAGAACCAGTAGCTTCTTGGTCAATGTATAATTTTTTCGAGGTGCAGTAATGATAGACAAATACGGTCGAAAAATAAATTACCTGAGATTATCTATCACCGATCGTTGCAACCATAGGTGCTTTTATTGCATGGATGAAAATGTTGCCTTTCTGCCTAAAGAAAATCTCTTAAAACTAGACGAATTAGCTAGTTTGGTTCAAATCTTTCGCAACCTTGGGATCACTAAGGTTCGAATAACTGGTGGTGAACCGCTTCTCAGAGAAGACATCATTGATATAGTTAAAATTTTCTCGAAAGAATTCACCGTCACAATGACGACAAATGGTTCTTTGCTTTCTGAACTTGCACAGAACCTTAAGGAATCCGGTTTATCATCAATAAATGTCAGTTTGAACAGCCTAAGGCAGGATACATTTTTCAAAATAAGCCAGGGAAATCTAAAAAAAGTAATTGCCGGAATAGATGAAGCATTGAAGATATGTATGAATGTGAAGATAAATACTGTTGTTTCTGAGTATAATTTCAATGAATTGCCAGCACTTGTCACGTTCGCTACCGAAAAAAATATTCCAATCAGATTTATAGAATTGATGCCTATTGGTAAAAGAACCATGGCCAAATATTTCGAACAGCAGATTATGGAAAAATTGGCCGAATTTAGATTGACTGCGGTTGATATCAAGTTAGGAGAAGGACCCGCCAGATACTTCGTAACGAAGGACGGTAATTACGTGGGACTAATATCGGCAATGAGTAAATCTTTTTGCACAGAATGCAATAAGATTAGGGTGTCGTGTGATGGAAAACTTTATCCATGCCTTGGTTCGTCTCAGTTTTTTGACCTGATAACTCATTTAAGAAAGGGAGCACCAATCGATCAGCTTCAGAATATGATCATGAAGACTCTTGAAACAAAGCCATACACACATTCGTTGAAGAATCAACCAGTAAACAACGTAATGAATCGACTGGGAGGATGAGTTATGAGAGAAGAATTATCCCACCTTGATCAAAATGGCAATGTCAGAATGGTAGATGTAACATCTAAGCAGGACACGGAAAGAACAGCTGTAGCATTTGGCAAAGTTAAGATGATGAAGGAAACTTTAAAAGCTATCTTAGAGGAGAAAATAGCAAAGGGGAATGTTTTTACTACCGCCAAAGTTTCTGCGATAATGGCTGCCAAGAAAACCTCTGATTTGATACCGATGTGTCACAATATCAATTTGACGCATATCGATGTAAATTTTTCAGTGAAAGAAGAAGATTGTATTGAGATAACTTCAACTGTAAAATGCATTGGCAAAACTGGTGCTGAAATGGAAGCTTTAGTTGCGGTTACAGTAGCAGCTTTAACAATCTATGATATGTGCAAGGCAATCGACAAAACCATGGAAATAACCAACGTTTATTTGCTTGAAAAAGCGGGGGGTAAATCAGGTGACTGGAAGCGGTAGAATTACTGGGAAAGTGCTTTCAGTAAACATTTCCGTAGTTAAAGGTACTAAGAAAATACCTGTTGAGGAAATTGAAATTCTGGAGAATTTTGGTGTCAAGGGTGACGCTCACGCTGGGAATTGGCACAGACAAGTTTCAATGTTGTCTGTGAAAAGTATAGACAAGGCAAGAAATTGGGGAATTGAGGCAGATTTTGGTGACTTTGCAGAGAACATAACTGTTGATACACCTGATATCTGGAAGTTGCCTGTTGGTACAAAAGTCTATATTAACGACTGTGTAATGGAGATAACTCAGGTTGGAAAAGAATGCCATGACAAATGTGTTATTGCTAAAACGGTAGGAAAGTGTGTCATGCCACTTGAGGGAATTTTTCTGAAAGTTCTCAAAAGCGGGAGAGCAAAAAGAGGAGATACTATTATATTCCAACTATAAACTAAGAATTAAGCTTCCTAAATGATTATACTAAAAAGTCACGGTTCCTCATTTCGTTATGGCTCGATTTCGCCTAATATGTTAAACTAGTCACTTTTGAGCTCTACAAAGACGACGGTGCCAAAATTCAGTTTAGAATGAACCGCCCAAGATACCCCGAGTTTCCTAAAAATGTGCTTGACAATTGCTAACCCAAGTCCAGAACCTGTGTATGAGCGAGCGTTGGTTGCCCTATAAAACCTCGCGGTAATGTATCTCAAATCATTTTCTGGTATTCCAACTCCCTCGTCTTTTATCGTCAAAAAGTCATTTTGTGAGCATATGACAATTTTCCCGAAAGGGTGGGAATATTTTATCGAGTTCGACAGGAGATTCCTTAAAGCCATTCTGAAAAATTCGGTGTCTGTAGTAACTGTTTTAGAAAGTTCAATGTGAAAATGTAAATTTTTTTCTTTAGACTTCTGTTCAAACTCATTCAAAAGTGGCATCAGAAGATTATTCAAATCGATCTTAACAAGCTTTGGCTGATAATCCTCTCGTTCAAATCTGGAAAGAAGGAGTAGTTGCTCGACAATTCTTTGCATCCTTAGCAGATGCCTTTCAATTTTCAAAAGATTTTCATGAATGTTCTCCCCATCTTTTGCTATTTGTATCAAGCCTAACATTGCGGTTATAGGTGTGAAAAGTTCGTGCGCGACCGCGTTCACAAAAAATGTCTTAGGATCTTCCAAGCGTTGCTTTTCCTCGCTTGTTGAACCCATTGAAGGATAGAACCACACTGAATCTGGTTTAAGAAGTAGTAGAGGGCGGAACTTTGTTATTATTTCATCCCAGTTTATATCCGACACCATGAACTGTCACCAATCTTTCTTTTCCTAATTTTTTTCTGAGTGTACTTATATAAACGTCCACAATCCTATCGTTTCTCTCTTCGCCTTTCCACACACTTTCCAACAACTCTGCCCTCGAAAATATCTTCTTAGGATTGCTGAACATGAGAAAAAGTATTTCAAATTCTTTGTTCGACAATTCAATTACTTCGTCGCCTATGTAAAGTAATCTTTCATTCACCGACAATTTCATATCCTTATATGACAGTTCTTTATTGTAAAATAAATCCTTCCTGCGTAGAATAGCTCTAACTCTGGCAACAAGTTCTCTTGGATGAAATGGTTTTGTGACATAATCATCCGCTCCCATTTCTAAGCCCAAAATTTTGTTTTTGTCTTCTCTCAATGCGGTGACCACAATGATAAAGGTTCCGGGGCACATCACTCTTATATTCGGTATTTCATCGGTTGCATCACCATCTGGAAGCATCAAATCTAATATTATGACGTCTGAACACTCCTTTTCCAAGAATCCGTAAAACTCTTCGATAGAGCCTGCTACTTTAACTTCATGTGACTCTAAGCTTAGGTATTTTCTTATAACTTCTGCAACATCTGGCTCATCCTCGACAATCAGAATTTTCGCCATAAGATCCCTCCCATTAAATGATGCCATACAGGATATTAAAAATTTTTTGCATTTTTACATATACGCTGAAAGTTTATTTGGGAAAAACAAATTAGACAGGAGGTGATTTGGTTGAGAAAAACACTTATTATCTTAGGATTAGTTTTACTGGTAGGTTCTATGCTAGCGCAAACTCTGGTTATCAAGGGATCAAACACCGTATATCCTATAGCACAGCTTTGGGTTGAAGAGTTCGCAAAAAGCTATCCTAACGTTAAGGTAACACTAGAAGGTGCAGGTTCCACAACTGGCATCAAAGCTCTCATGGATGGTACTGCAGACATAGCAAATTCGAGCAGATTCCTGAAAAAGAGCGAAATCGATGACATGATGAAAGCTGGTAAGTATTTTGTCCCAATATTGGTAGCGTACGACGGCATAGCTGTAATAGTTCATCCAAGCTTGGAAATCGATTCAATAAGTTTGGATACCCTGAAAAAAATTTACACCGGGCAGATAACAGAATGGAATCAAGTAGATCCAAAATTACCGAAAAGACCTATTGTTGTCTATTCAAGAAACACAGCATCTGGTACCTTCGAAACATGGCTCGAAAAGGTTCTTCATGGAGAAAGAATGAGTCCAAGAGTGCAGCTTCTTGAATCTTCAGAATCTGAGATTCAGAGTATTTCCAACAATCAATATGCCATAGGCTATACCGGTGTTGGATACGTAACGAATAAAGTGAAGGCTTTGAAAGTTGAAGGTATTGCACCAACAAAACAGAATATCCTCAGTGGCCAATATCCGATAGCCAGGCCGCTGTATATTTTCATTGATCTGAGCAAGTTTAATTATAGTTGGCCAACTTCCGGCATCGTTGCAAATTACATAAACTTCATACTCTCGCCAGAGGGTCAAAAACTAGTTGAAAAGGCCGGATATGTAGCTGCATACGGGACGGCGAGATAATGAAAGGAACTAAAGAGTTTCTCTTTGTGTTTATTACTGCTCTTGCTGCCACAATAGTGGCAGCCCTCTTATTTGGAATCATTTCAATGCTTGTATCTGATTCTACTCAAGCTATAAAAAATGTTGGAATCAAATTGTTCAGTTTTAACTGGTATCCGGTTTGGACACCACCAGATTTTGGCATTCTAACTATGTTACTGAATTCGATAATTCTAACAGTTTGGACTTGCATATGGGTCTGGACCGTAGGAACATTGGTTGCAACATACTTACATATGTTTGCCCAGGACAGAGAAAGGAATTTCATCCTGAGAATACTCGAATATATAAGCGGAGTGCCTTCTGTTGTTCTTGGTTTCTTCGGAATAGTATATCTTTCATCACTTCTCTTAAAAGTGGGAGCTTGGTCAGGACAAAACTTTCTGAATGCCTCAATTATGCTATTTGTGTTAACCTTACCGACAATGACGAGCTTAACTTTTGAATCTCTGGAGAAAGTTCCGAAAGAAATCAGAGAAGGCGTCCTTTCTCTTGGTGGCAAAGATATCTTTGTAATGATCATGGAAATAAGATATGCGCTGCCAGGTATTGTTGCTGCTATGTTGACAATTTTCAACAGAATCTTTGGTGAAACAATGATTGTTCTTATGGTTGCCGGCGGTGCAAATGTTCTCGTACGATCACTTTTTGATCCAGTAAGACCTTTGACGGCAGCTATTGGAAGTGAGATGGGAGAGGTTGCTATAGGAAGTACTCATTACAGCGTCTTGTTTTTCATAGGACTGATACTGCTGATAATTGCATTGTCACTGACACTAACCACAAATTTCATCGTACGAAAATACGAAAGAATGATAAGGGGCTGATTTTATGAAATGGACATTGAGACTGATAAGCTATTTTTCAGTTGCACTAGTACTTTCTGTAATTTTATTGATAGTTTTGCCAGGATTGCGCTATTTCTTCAAACCGGGTTTTTTCACAGAGTTTCCAAGAAAAGGCATGAGCGAAGGCGGAATACTTCCATCGTTGGTGGGTTCGCTATTACTCATAGTAGTTGTCTTGTTGGTGACAATACCCGTTGGGATGCTTGCAACTATATTTGTGAGTGAATTTGCGCCAAGAAAGATATCTATAGTACTTCAAAGTCTTTCTGCAACCATGAATGGTATTCCATCCATAGTTTATGGTTTATTCGGTTTGAGTTTCTTTTGCGTGCGTTTAGCTTTCGGTACTTCTCTGCTTTCTGCATCTTTGACGCTTTCAACAATGGCAATACCTTTTTTCGTATCTGGTTCAGTTGAATTTTTAAGAGCAGTACCTAGAGAGTTGAGAGAAGGTGTACTTGCTCTTGGGGCTAACAAAATTCAGTTAGTTTTCATGGTTCTGAGAGCGAGTCGAAATGGACTGCTGACAGCTTTGATTCTAACCTTGGGCAGAGCGTTCAGCGAAACGGCTCCTATTCTCGTTACTGGTGCGGTGTTCTACGCAACAAAATTACCATCAAGTCTTTTAGATCCATTCATGGCTCTGCCTACGAGTATATACGCAATCGTTATGAACCTTGGCGAGAAAGCTCAGTGGATGGCGAGAGGAATGGCAAGTTTAATGACAATAATAATAATCGGTATTTACACAACAGTTCAGATAATCAGGAGGCACAGATAATGAAAAAGATAACTTTCGAAGTGAGAGACCTTTCTGTTTATTATGATGATCATAGAGTTTTGGACAGCGTTTCTGTCGAAATAGAGTCCAAAAAGATAACGGCAATCATGGGTCCATCAGGATGTGGAAAGACAACTTTCCTTAGATGTTTGAATCGACTGAATGACAATGTAAATGGTTTTTCAATGAGTGGTGAGATCTTCTTCGAAGGTCAGGACATATACCAGATAAAAGATGTAAATGAATATCGTAGAAAGGTAACAATGGTCTTTCAAAAACCAAATCCATTTCCATTGTCTGTTTTTGACAACGTAGCTTACGGTTTGAGAATAATGGGAGTCAAAGATAAATACAAGATTGAAGAGCAAGTAGAACTTGCTTTGCGAAAGGCAGCTTTATGGGACGAGGTGAAAGATAAATTGAGGAAACCTGCTGTTCAGCTTTCTGGTGGTCAACAACAAAGACTGTGCATCGCAAGAGCCATAGCGATACAACCGGAAGTTATACTTTTAGATGAACCAACATCTGCCTTGGACCCTGTTGCAACATCCAAAATTGAAAGATTGCTTGAATCGTTAGCTGAGGATTACACTGTTATAATAGTAACACATAGTATGGCGCAAGCACTGAGGATAAGTGACCAAATCTTGTTTTTCTACCAGGGACGTTTAATAGAACATGGTGAAACATCCGATATTGTTAAATATCCAAGGCACGAGATGACGCGCCAATTTCTGACCGGGAAAATTGGTTGAGGGAGGATTTTTATGACGGAAAGAACTATTCACTATGAAAAAGAAATGAAAATTTTGAACGATAAACTTACGGAATTTC
>JBEPZZ010000010.1:0-7508 GCA_041640575.1 Pseudothermotoga sp.
TAAGACTAGAATAGTAGATCCTATGAAAAATACCGCCATGAATCTTTTCAATTTGGCTTGGAACAAGCTCTGTTGTTCAGCTTTCTTTGCGCGACTATAGAGCAAGTAAAGTAAGCCGAAAGCTACAGAGCAAACAATCATGGCTATATATTCGGATCTAGTCTGGCATAGCAAATCTACTGCCAAAAACAAAAGAAAAGAGAAAAAGCTAAAAAGTCTTATTGCAAGAGTCAGTTTTTGCCTTTTTTGCCACCAGCCGTATTCGTTTGAAAATATAAAGTAAAAAGCTATTGGTAAAAGCATTGTCATGAAGTTGGCAACAAATATGGGGTTACCTATCGTGCTTTTTATCCCCATCTTTGAGTATCTCTCCCCAAACTGGCCAAAAAACATGCTTCTACCAAGGTAATAATTGAACAGAGCATCTATTGCCACAACTACACCAGAAGCGACAAAAGTTAACATCGCTCTTGTAATCAACTCTTTGCTTGAAAATCTGTTTGAAATATACAAAGCCAAGATTGCCGTTAAAGCAATGAAAAATGCAACATTTATGGAATAGAAAAAATAAAACCTATTCGTAATAAAAACATAGATTGTTGAAACAAAAGAAGCTGCGACAAAAATAAACCAAGCCACATTTGGGAGAGAAATGTAAATACTCAGTTTCTGCTTTCCTCTAAAAAGTTTTGCTATAAGTAGCAGCAAAATTACAACAAAAAATGTCGCTAAAGCAGCATACTTTGGCACGCTGAATTCGTGGGTGAACTTTCTTCCAACAAGTAGTGTAACCACTACAATCATAAGGTGAAAAACGAGTTCTTCAAATTTTCCCATTCTCTTCCCACCCTTTCTTGTCGTACAAGAACATTCTAAGATAGACAACTAAGAAAATTGCCAGGAATGTGGCTATCAGTATTCCAAAACGCAGAATGCTTGCAAAACCAAAGGCAGATGTTAATAATCCTAAAACAAAGATCACCTTTCGTTTCCTGATGTTGGATGTTCCACTAACTCTTCGGAATATCTTGTGATGAATGTGATCAAGATCTCCTTTGAATGGTGATCTGTGGAAAGACGTTCTTCTGATGATGGCACTAATTAAGTCCAGCAAGGGTATGAAAAATGGTAGTATTGGTTTCACATCAAGCAAGTGATTCATTTTGCTAACCATGATGTACGAAACAAAGGCCCCGAGCAAATAGGTACCGGCATCGCCCATGTAAACTTTAGCTGGTGGAAAGTTGAAAACAAGATAACCAACTAGTGCGCCAACAAATGCTAGACCAATCTTTCCTGGGTTACTTAAGAGAATTCCCAAGCTGACAATTGTCGCACAAGCACCATCAAGACCATCTGACATGTTTATTGCATTAATCGTTGTGACAATCAGAAAAAGATAGAAGAAAAAAGCGAGAACATCTTTCGAAAACCTCGCCGCCAACATTGTAGCCAAAAGAAATTCGATAACTAACCTTGACTGCCAAGGTAAACGCTTCAAGTCATCGATTAAACCTAAAATCATGAAACTTGTCAGAGAAAAGATCAGCACCAGATCATTTAAGAATGGCAAAACACATAGGTACAATGTCAAACCACCCGAGTATGGTATCGCAGAATCGTGATTTTTCAAAATATTGTCTGGCTTATCAACTAATCCAAATTTGCGTGCAACCTTTGAAAGCAAAGGTGTCAGAAAAATTGACAAAAAGAACGGCACAAAAAATTCTCTCACAGTTTGAACACCCTGATCAAATAATCTAACATCGGTGTGAAAAACAAAGCAGGGAGAAAGTTACCCGTTTTCAAATCTTTTATATCCAGTAACCTTATACCTATTGCTATCACGATTAGTCCCCCAACTCCGGTTAGATTTGAAAGGTAGGCACTGTCAGTCAAAAAACCAAGTTTCGATGCAAATAGCACCAAACAGCCTTGTACTACAAAAACGGCTAGTGAGGAAAATAGAACTCCAAGTCCGTAAAGCGATCCCAAAACGATTGAAGAGATAAAATCCAAAGTAGATTTGATGTATATCAAAGTTCCTTGGCTTAAAAGACCAGCTTGAATTGAACCCACAATTGTCATGGGGCCAACCAAAAACAAAGTGGAGGCGGTAACGAAACCGGTTGAAAATTTCTTGGGATCCTTTGAAAGTTTTCCTACAGAAGCTATTCGATCTTCTATTTTGATAACTTCTCCTACTACGGCTCCAAGTGCCAAGGCTAACAATACCACGATAAAATCTGAGGTATTCAAAGTCATCTTTACGCCAATGCCAATTGTTACGAGACCGACCGCTTGAAAAAGAATTACGCGAAACCTGTCGGGTATTGATCTTCCAAGCAGGATACCTATCGCAGAGCCGACTATTACAGCTAACGTATTCACAAGTATGGATGGGTGTATACAACTTCACCTCCTTTGAAGTATTATATATCCCGGAGGTGCTTTCGTGGTTTTGCTAATTGACGTTGGAAACACAAACGTAGTCTTTGGGTTGACCAAGGATGGCAAAAATTTTGTGGAGTGGAGATTGGCGACACAGAAATTTGGAACTGAGGATGAGTTGTTTGTTATGATCTCGAGCCTTTTGCTTCACGATGGTGTTCAAATAGGTGACCTGAAATCGGTTGTAATTTCATCGGTTGTGCCTGCTTTAAATTATGTTTTTCAGAGATTTGTCGAAAAGTATCTTAACGTTGAGCACCACTGGATAGAAGCTTCAAACGATCTTGGCGTAATTTGGAATGTGAAAAATCCTTCAGAAATCGGTGCTGATAGAGTTGCCAATGTTTTGGGCGTAATCGACGAGACGAAAAATGCCATAATCATAGATGCTGGTACGGCAATCACTATAGATGTTTTAAGATCTGGTTCTTATGAGGGTGGGGCAATCCTTCCAGGGCTGATGACAGCAGCTTATTCTTTGTTTGAAAAAGCGGCTAAGCTGCCGCAGGTTGATCTCTATCCATCCGTTAATTTCGTTGGAAAAGATACTGCTGAAAACATTAGGATTGGCATTGTGAAGGGAACAGCTCATGCTATAAATGGTTTGGTCAAAGATATCATGACGATTTATGAAGAAACACCTGTGATTTACCTTACTGGTGGGCACGGTACAATTTTGACTAGATTCGTCAAACACGACAAATTTCTTCTGGATCTTACTTTGCGCGGGATGTATAATTTCTGGCTTCGAAAATGCGTATCTTGCTCGTAAATCCGTGGATTAATGATGTAGCAGCTTATGATTTTTGGCTCAAACCGTTGGGCTTGTTGTATGTAGGGGCGTGCTTGAAACGTGTTGGCTTTGATGTGGAATTAATAGACCTCTTGAATCGGCATGACCCGGATCTCGCAAGGTTTGCTAAACCTAAAGGCGACAAGAAGTATGGTACAGGAAAGTTCCTGAGTACGAGAGTCTCCAAACCAGCTGCAATTCAAGGAATTCCACGCCTTTATAAACGGTATGGTGCACCCATACAATACTTTGAGTGGCGTTTGAAGAACCTTGAGAAACCGGATGCGATATTTGTCACATCCGCAATGACTTATTGGTGGCCTGGTGTAAAAGAGACAATAGATTTTCTCAGAAGTTTCTTTCCTGAAGTTCCTATTGTATTGGGCGGATTGTACGCAAGACTTTATCCACAACACGCAAGAATGAATACCAAGGCTGATTTCGTATTTGACCAAGAACTTTCTAGTCTTCCCAAACTCATATGGAAAATCTTTCAAAAAGATATCAGCTTGGATTTTGATTTTTACAAATGGTTCGAAATTCTAGATCCAGCTTATGAACTCTACACCAACATTGGATATTTAGTATTCCTAACCTCACTTGGTTGTCCATTCCGTTGTTCTTATTGTCTTTCGCCAAAACTTTGGAGGGAATTTTCTCAGAGAGATCCTCGGAGGATTGTTGAATCTATTGCAAAATATCTTGAGATGTTCAAAGTCAAGGATGTAGTATTCTTCGATGATGCGATAATGGTGAACAAAGATACCCACTTAAAACCACTTCTTCGACTCTTGATAGACAGGAAGTTTTCCGTCAACTATCATCTTCCAAATGGTATTCATGCAAGGCTGCTCGATGAAGAGACTGCTGTGTTAATGAAAGCGGCAGGTTTCAGAACCATCAAATTAGGTTATGAGACAGCTGGAAGTTTACAAATTAAAACTGGTGGCAAGGTCTTCGACGAAGATTTGAAACGAGCAGTTGAAATACTGCTCAAAGCTGGTCATGACCCTTCAGATATTCAAGCTTATGTGATGGTTAACATGCCTTTTCAAAAACCAGATGATGTTGTAGAAGCCGTGAAGTTCTGTAAATCTCTTGGAATATCGGTCTCGGTTAATGAATACACTCCCATACCTTTCACAAAGGACTGGTACGAGCTTGTTGAATTGGGATGGTTGGAACCGGATACCGATCCCATTTTACTAAACAACAGTCTTCTACCATATTGGTGGAAGCACGGGATGGATTTTGAGACTGTACAAAGTCTTAAAAAGCTTGCACACAGTGAAAACACTGAACGATAGGATTCTCTCATTATATTGGGTAATGATAAGCTGAAATTTGCTTAACGATAAGATTTTTTTTGGCCGCAAGATGCTTAGATCGTGTAAAATATAATGAACGAGGGAGTGTGATATAGATGCCACGATTGAAAGTAGAGGAACTTGCGAAAAAGCTAAACATGCCGGCCGAAGAAGTACTTCAAGAGCTTCAGGAATTAGGTCTTGAGGTCAAAAGCATATCGAGTTACATAGATGAAGAGACAGTTTCTCTAATTCTTGAAATATTTAGAGAAGAAGAACAATCTGTCGACAAAACAAAAAGTTCAAAACCAAAGAAAGCGAAGGAAGAGAAAGAAATAGAGGAAGAAGAATTTAAAGAAGAAATACTTCTCAAACCTGAAGATTTAGTTCTGAAGGCTTTTGCCGCAAGAATAGGCGTTCCGTTGAATAAAATAATACAAGATATGTTCATGAAAGGAGTCGCTCTAAATCCCAACCAACGAATTGATGAAAAACAAGCTAAAGAAATTGCCAAAATGTATGGATATCGAGTACGTTTGGAAGAAGGTCAAATCCTTAGTGAGGAATCTGAGCTTGCTGAAAGTAAACTGCAAAGAATTGAAAGATATTTCGAAGAGCTTTATAAATCCCATAAAAACGAGCTTGTCATTCGTCCCCCGGTCGTCACTGTGATGGGACATGTAGACCACGGTAAGACAACTCTGCTGGACAGGATAAGAAGAACTCGCATTGCCGAACAAGAAGTTGGTGGAATAACTCAATCGATAGGCGCATATCAGGTCGAACATTCTGGCAAGAAGATAACGTTTATCGATACGCCCGGTCATGAGTTATTTACTGAAATGAGGGCAAAAGGGGTCCAAGTTACAGACATAGTTGTTCTTGTTGTAGCTGCTGATGACGGTGTCATGCCGCAAACAATTGAAGCCTATAACCATGCCAAAGCCGCCAATGTTCCCGTTATAGTGGCAATAAACAAAATTGACAAACCGAATGCAAATGTTGAGGCAACAAAGCAACAACTTGTAACGAAGCTGAATTTAGTACCAGAAGATTGGGGCGGCGATACAATTGTTGTTCCAATTTCCGCGCGAACAGGGCAAGGAATAGACCAGTTGCTGGAGATGATTCTACTTGTTGCTGAATTAAAAGAGATCAAGTGCTATCCAAAAGGATTTGCCAGGGCTGTCATAATCGAATCAAAAATTGATCGTTCACTTGGTCCCGTGGCTAACGTTATCGTCAAAGATGGGGTGCTAAATGTTGGAGATCACGTGGTTGCTGGGCCTGTGTATTGCAAGGTTAGAACTTTGATAGATGATAAGGGAAGAAAAATCAGGAGTGCTGAGCCATCTCAACCTGTTATGATCGTTGGGTTTGAGGAACTTCCAGATGTTAAGTATACCATCTACGCCGTTGAAAGTCTGGAATTTGCACGTGAGGTATCTCAGGAGCTGAGAGAGAAGTTGGAGAAGGAAAAGCCAAGCCGAAGGAAAATTAATCTGGAAGAACTTTTGAAAATGATGGAGGAGTCTGGGAAAAAAGAACTCAATGTCGTTGTGAAAGCCGATACTACAGGTTCATTAAACGCTGTTCAGAACGCTATTCTTTCCATAAAAACTGAAGAAATAAAGATTAATGTTGTACACGCAGGAGTTGGCGCAATAAATACAGGCGATGTGATGTTGGCTTCAGCGAGTGACGGAATGATAATTGGTTTCAGAGTCAAAGTTGATTCCCAAGCTCGAAAAATCGCGGAAGCCGAAGGTGTTGAGATAAAGACTTACGAAATAATTTACGATTTGATCGACAATCTCAAACTTGCTCTTGAAGGAATGCTCAAGCCTGAATATGTTGAAGAACTAGTGGGACGCGGAGAAATAAAACAAGTCTTTAGAATAAAGAAGGTAGGAAACGTTGCGGGTATTCAAATGCTTGAGGGTTATGTCACGAACGATAGCACAGTCAAAGTGTACAGAAACGGTACGTTTATTTTCAGTGACAAAATAGATAGTTTGAAGCATTACAAGCAAGATGTAGCAAGAATAGATGCGCCACAACAATGTGGAATAAAGTTGAAAAGCAGAGAAGATTTTCAAGAAGGCGACGAGCTTGAATTCTACGTAACAAGAGAAATACCGCGCAAGATCGACCGTACACATTCAGCACGTGAGGATCATTGATATTTCAAGCAATTTGAGCATATTCCATAAACAATTAAGTCCATTCGGAAAATCTGTTTTGCTACTTGTAAGAAAGGTTCTTTGTACTGAATCGATGCTTCATACTCGATATCGTATATCTGACCGCAATTTGTGCAAACAAAGTGGCCATGGTTGCTGACGTTGAAATCGTACACCACTTTGGATTGATCAACAGTGATCCTTTTCACATACCCAAATTTTTCAAGACTATGTAAAGTATTATAGACGGTCGTGAAAGATATGTTTCCAACCTTAGAAAGAACATGTTCATAAATCTCTTGAGCTGTCGGGTGAGTCCGATGCGTGTCCAAATATTTTACGATCTCAACTCTTTGTGGAGTCACTTTCAACCCATGTGCCTTCAAAATAGCCGTAATCTCAGCAGTAGTCATGTTATTTCTCTCCGCCCTTTCGAAATAAATTACTTTCGATTTATATTATAACATGTTGAAAATTTGGGTTTATAATGAATTTGGAGGCGATTCTTATTGAGTTATTAAAGGATCTAGAAGCAATTCGTGATGAAGCAGCACCACTTGTATCCGAGCGATTCGAAGAGTTCAAGAAACTCGGAAAAGATGGAACTGACGCTGAATTGTTTTCGGAATTGTGTTTTTGTGTCCTTACAGCAAATTGGAGTGCACAAGGTGGAATGAGAGCCCAAAGGCTTATAGGACCAGAAGGTTTTCTAAAGCTCAGCCAAGAAGAACTTGAGAAATCTTTGAGAGAGGTTGGACATCGTTATCCAACGGC
>JBEPZZ010000010.1:7518-51196 GCA_041640575.1 Pseudothermotoga sp.
ACGAGCAAACTATATTGTTAGGAACAGGGTCCTTTTTGATAAACTGCATACTGTAATTCAGTGGGATCCATTCGCTGCACGAGAATGGTTGGCGAGAAATGCCTGGGGTATAGGTTACAAGGAGGCGAGTCATTTTCTTAGAAATGTTGGTGTCGAAAGTCTTGCAATTTTGGACAGGCATGTTTTGCAATTAATGTTCAAATACGGGTTAATTGATTCGCTACCAAAAAGTTTAAGCAGGAAAATCTATACAAATTTGGAAGCTATACTCAAAGATGTAGCAGATAGATTTGGTGAACCTTTGGGAAAGTTTGATCTGTATTTGTGGTACTTTTTGAAAAGAAAGGTTGAGAAATAGGAGGTGTTTTTGGTGGTAAGAGTCAGATTCGCACCAAGTCCTACAGGATATTTGCACGTTGGTGGAGCGAGAACTGCCTTGTTCAACTATTTGTTCGCGAGGCATTATAATGGTTCTTTTGTTTTGAGGATAGAAGACACTGATTTGGCAAGGTCTGAAAGGATTTTTGAAGAAAATCTTATAAAAACCCTGCGGTGGCTTGGTTTGCACTGGGATGAGGGCCCAGATTTGGGAGGTAAATACGGCCCATATAGACAGAGCGAGAGATTACATATATATGCCGAATATGCTGAAAAATTGGTACGGCTCGGCAGAGCATACAAAGTTTATGCATACCCAGAAGAAATAGAAAAGCTACGCGATAAACTACTTTCTGAGAATTTACCACCCCATTACACTCGCGAAATGTTTGAACCTTTTGCAACAAAGGAAAGGATTAGAGAGTACGAAGAAAAGGGTTTGAAGCCAGCTATTTATTTTTCAATGCCAAGAGAGAAGGTTATACACCATGATCTTGTAAAAGGTGAGGTTATCTTTTCAGAAGGTTCAGTGGGAGATTTTGCCTTGCTTAGAAGTAATGGAATGCCAACTTATAACTTCGCATGTGTTGTTGATGATATGCTGATGGAGATCACACATGTTATTAGAGGTGATGATCACTTACCTAATACTTTGAAACAGTTAGCGATTTACAAAGCTTTTGAAGTAAATCCTCCATTGATGGGGCACGTCTCCATGATACTTGGGCCTGACGGTAAGAAACTTAGTAAACGGCATGGAGCAACTTCGATAGAAGAATTTATAGAAAGAGGTTACCTACCAGAGGCCGTTGTGAATTACCTCGCGTTGCTTGGATGGTCCTCGCCAGACGGCAAAGAGATAATGTCTATGGAAGAAATGATTTCAAAGTTTAGCATCGAAAGAGTTAGCAAAAACCCAGCAATTTTTGACCCGGCAAAATTGACATGGATGAACGCTCAGTATATTAAGAACTATGACAGCAAGCGTTTGGCTGAGCTTCTTAGGCCTTTCTTGAGCAAGTTGCAGATCCAAATAGAAGACTGGAAATGGCTTGAAAAAGTGATAGACGTGGAAAAAGAGCGTTCACACACCCTGGAAGACTTGTTGCTAAACGCTGACTACTTCTTTAAAACCCCAAAAGTGGATGCGAATATACCTGACGATATAAAAAAGGCGTTGTTAAAGTGTGCAGAAGTATTGTTGACTGAATCAAGCTTAGAAAAAGAACGGCTGGTTGAAGTATTCAGAAAAGTAGTGAAAGAAAGTGCTGTTAAACCAAAAGATTTCTATCAGGCCTTGAGAATTTTGTTGACCGGCAAGTCTGGTGGCCCTGAGCTCTTAGATATAGTCTTGTTGCTTGGGAGAGATGAGGTGGTAAGAAGAATTAAGATTAATTTGGAGGTGTAAGAGTGTACATTCGAAATACTTTAACTGGACAATTGGAAGAATTCAAACCAACAGAACCTGGTATTGTGAGAATGTATGTCTGTGGCCCAACTGTTTATGGTTTGATCCATGTGGGTAATGCAAGACCTGTGGTTGTTTTCGATGCCTTCCGCAGGTTTCTTGAGTACAAGGGCTACAGGGTAATACTTGTTCAAAATTTTACCGACATAGATGACAAAATAATAAATAGGGCCAACGAATGGGGTGTGGACTTTTCCGATGTGGCAAGTACCTTTATTTCGGAATACTGGAGAGACATAACGGCTTTGGGTGTAAGGGCTCCAAACTTTGCACCTAAGACCTCCGATTTTATACCAGAAATGATTGAGTCTGTGCGGAAACTGATTGAAAAAGGTTATGCTTATGTTTCAGATGGTGACGTGTATTTTGGCGTCGAAAGTTTTCCAAGGTATGGCGAGCTATCCCATCGCTCGCTCGAGGAAATGCTTGTTGGCGCAAGAGTTGATCCGAATGAAAAGAAAAGGAACCCGATGGACTTCGCATTGTGGAAAGCGGCTAAGCCTGGTGAGCCAAGCTGGGACAGCCCATGGGGTAAAGGGAGACCTGGTTGGCATATAGAATGCACTGTGATGTCAACCAAATTACTCGGTTCAACCCTTGACATTCATGCAGGTGGAGAGGATTTGATCTTTCCTCACCACGAGAATGAAAAGGCACAAAGTGAAGCGTTGACTGGCAAGGAATTTGTGAAATACTGGATGCATAACGGCATGATTAAAATGACGGGGGACAAAATGAGTAAGTCTCTAGGAAATGTTTTCTTGCTGAGAAACGCAATTGCAAGATTTGGTGCGGATGCTTTGAAACTCTTTTTCCTCTCGAAGCACTACAGGAGCCCAATTGATTTTTCGGAGGAGATACTGGACCAAAACGTTAAGGCCGCTCGTAAAGTTAGAGAAACTTTTGAAAGATTTGAATCCAGGTTTTCTGAGGTTCGAATACCAAAAAATGACCAATGGATGAACGAAATGAGAGCTGCATTCATAGAGGCAATGAATAACGATTTCAATACCCCTGCTGCATTGGCCTTGGTTTTCGAACTTGTGAATGAGCTGAACAAGGCTATGGAGAATTTGAACGAGGAAAAGGCTCTGAAGATTTATCATCTGCTTAGAAGGGAATTCTGCCCAACACTTGGATTATTTGAACTACCAGCGCAAAAAGCAATTAAGGATATAACGGATGCGATGATAAAGTTAGCAATAAACGTTAGAAGTGAGCTCCGTGCAAACAGGTTGTATGAGCTTGCTGATTCAATAAGAGAGAAATTAAGAGAGATTGGTATTGAACTTAGAGATTCTCCTACCGGAACGACGTACACGATCAAGGAGGGATAACCATGTGGGATTTTGTCAAACGCACTGACCCTGAGATTTATGAAATTTTAGTTGGTGAGTTGAATCGACAGAGAAATGGTCTAGAGTTGATTGCTTCGGAAAACTTCACATCGCTTGCTGTAATTGAAGCCATGGGAAGTGTGCTAACCAACAAATATGCGGAAGGTTACCCTTCAAAAAGATATTATGGAGGCTGCGAATGGGTTGATAAAGCTGAAGAACTGGCCCAAGAGCGAGCTAAGGCTCTTTTCAAAGTTAAGTATGCAAATGTGCAACCTCATTCTGGATCTCAAGCAAACATGGCAGCTTATCTAGCAGTTGCAGAGCCCGGTGATACTCTCATGGGAATGAGTCTGTCGCATGGTGGGCATCTAACGCATGGTGCAAGTGTGAACTTTTCGGGCCGATTGTTTAAGGTTGTTCAATATGGAGTGGATCCGAAAACTGAGCTAATAGATTACGATTCTGTCAGAAAGTTAGCACTCGAACATAAACCCAAGATAATCGTTGCTGGCGGAAGTGCATATTCAAGGATAATAGATTTTAAAACGTTCAGAGAGATAGCTGATGAAGTAGGCGCCTATTTGATAGTTGATATGGCTCACTTTGCAGGTTTGGTAGCCGCTGGATTGTATCCCAACCCGGCCGAATACGCACACATTGTGACATCGACCACTCATAAAACTTTAAGAGGACCAAGATCGGGTTTGATACTTACAAATGATCCTGAAATTTACAAAAACATCAACAAGACAGTCTTTCCAGGCATGCAAGGTGGACCATTGATGCATATAATAGCAGCAAAAGCTGTTTGTTTCAAGGAAGCAATGAAACCTGAGTTTGTCGAGTATCAAAAACAAGTTGTGAAAAATGCTAAGACTATGGCGGAAAAGCTCTCAGAATTAGGACTTAGAATTGTTTCTGGTGGGACTGATACTCACCTGATGCTGGTTGATCTCACAACGATAGGTGTTACTGGAAAAGCAGCCGAGAAGGCCCTTGAAAAATGTGGTATAACAGTTAACAAAAACACTATACCTAACGAGACTCGCTCCCCATTTGTGGCAAGTGGAATACGTATTGGTACTCCGGCGGTAACAACTCGAGGTATGAAAGAACAACAGATGCAGGAAATTGCTATGCTGATTCATCGGGTTCTCACACATGTAAGCGATGAAGAAGGTAGAGTACCTGAAGATGTAAGGTTAGAAGTACTCAGCCAGGTGCAGAAACTGTGCGATAGTTTTCCACTTTATCCCGACGTAAAAGTTTGATTACCTATGTCTGGGGGAATGATTTTTGAGAGTAGGTGTTGTAACTGGGAGTAATAGTTCTAGCCCGTATCTTTTTTATGTGAGACTAGAACAAGAAGGTAACAAACCAAAATACATGCTTCAAATAGATGACGTAGTAAAAGTTTTGTTTCACTATAAGCCCTATGGTGAGATTGTTTATTATGGCGTGGTAACACAGTTAACGGCAAGATGGGATTTTGGCCCTATATCAGGTTATGAGGAAGATGTTGCGCTCAAAGGACTTGCGCCAGCCTTTGGTTATTACATAGCTAGTGTTGTTACAACTAGGATGCTTCTCAAGCATGAAAATGGGTATAGTCAGGATGCACCGCAAGTTCCTCCACCACCGGGAACGCCTGTGATGCTGGCAGAGGATGAGGAACTAGCGATAGCACTAGGGTTCGACGAGCTAATAAAGGAAAATGTGGCTATCCCTGTGGGAATAATGAGAAATGGAAGTGTAGCTTACATCGATGTTCGATACGTACTTGGTGAAAATGGCGCACATATAAACATCTCGGGTCAGTCTGGTGTAGCTGCGAAAACTTCTTACGCAACATTTTTAATGAAATCTTTTCTTGATACTGGTAAAAGACTTGCGATTAGTAATCCTTTGATGAGCTATCTTGAAAAATCAAGGTTCATAGTTTTCAACGTTAAAGGCGAAAGTTTGATGTTTCTGGATAAATGGTCGAAAGATTGGAAGGCCAACGAGTTAAAAGAACAAGGAAAAAGATGGCTAGAAATGTATGAAAAAATGAAAATTAAGCCTGGACCTTTTGAAAAGGTCCTGTTCTATTTCCCAAGAAAGCAAAGAAACAAGCCGCAACCTTGGACAAAGAGATTTCGTGAGCAAGACAATAAAGTTTTCACTTATGGATGGGATACGATAGATATAATCCAGATGAATCTGCTAGAGTTGATGTTTGACCAAGAGGAACTTGAAACGAATCAGAATTTGCAACTGGCTGTCACAACGGTTCAAGAAATCTTGGAAAAAAGGCTCGAGGAGGCCTTTAAGAGTGCCGAAAGATTTTTCAATGGCAAACCTCCTTCCTCTGATCCCGAGATTATCCTTCGAGAAGCTATGTGCAATGGTTTTGATGCTAAATTGCAAGCAAAACTACCCGATGGCATAGACGATTTGATTCGAATGCTGACTGAGGATGAAGAAATCTCTACGAATATGAAAGGCCAAGTAAGTAATACGACGATCTCTGCGATGCTGAGGAGATTGAAATCGATCAAAAACATTGGTATGGACTTGCTGTGGATACCGATGCATTTTAGTATGGATGGTAGTGGCTACAAACCACATAAGATGTTGTGGGATGAACCTGGTCAAGTAACTGTAATTGACATTTCGAAGTTACGTTCACGTATTCAGTCGTTTGTAGTTGGAGCAACTCTTGTTGAAATTATGAAATTTCGTGAGCAAAAGGCTACTCAAGACCCTGTATTCATATTCTTGGATGAACTAAACAAGTACGCCCCAAGACAAACTGGAGGGCCATTGAAAAACATTTTCCGTGACATTGCTGAACGTGGAAGATCTTTTAGGGTAATACTTATAGGTGCAGAACAGACTGCATCAGAGGTTGACTACCGGGTGATAACTCAATCGTCAACAACAATTGTAGGTAGGCAGAAAGCTGTGGAGCTTGATAAACAAGAGTATGGTCATTTGAGTACAGAACAAAAGCAGCGAGCTGCACTACTTCAACAAGGTGAGATGATTGTTGACCAACCATTCCTTAGGTTACCGGTAACTATCAAGTTTCCATTGCCGGCTTGGTGTACGAAAGAAGATGGAGATTTTTCCTATACTCAGAAAGAGCGTGAAGAGGGTAAATCCAAGCTTTACGGAGGATGAAAAAGTGATTTTCAAGAATGCTGTGGTTTACAGAGCTGGTTGCTTTCAAAAAATGAATCTCATAGTCGAAAATGGTTACTTTGTTGAGTCTGCGCGTGACTATTCATCAAAAGATCTGTATGGGATGTACGTTATGCCGGGCTTTATTGATTCACACGCACATCTTGTTGGGGTTGGCAAGAAGTATCTGCAAATAAATCTTGAAAATGTGAAGAGTCAGGCAGAAATTTTCGAACTTGTCAGTAAATCAAGTTCTCCAGTCGTGTTCGGCAGAGGTTGGACCGAGGAAAAATTGCATGCGTATCCAGATAAAGAAATGCTGGATATGATAGATAAACCTGTGATTTTGGTTCGCAGATGTGGCCATGTTGCAATTGCGAATGAAAAAGCTATGCAAATCGCTGGAATGCGAAAAAGTGATGGGATCTTTAGGGAAGGCGAAATTGAAGCTTTGAAATCCAAATTTCCAGAAGAAGACTGCGAAAAATATCTCCGTGCTGGCGAAAACGCATTTCTTTCTAAAGGTGTTACTTTTGTTCACTCAGATGATTTTCACAACATCACATGGGAAAAACTACAAGAAGCTTTATCAAAAGCAAAGATAAGAATCTTTGAAAAAGTGTATTTGCAAGATGTTAAAAGACTGGAGGATTTCAAAGAGTTTGGAAAATTAACTGATCGTGTAATTGTCGGGGCGGTCAAAGCTTTTGCTGATGGATCTCTTGGTGGTAAAACGGCATATTTGAGCAAATCATACCCAGACACACCAGGATATTATGGAATGAAATTACTTGATCGGAGCACTATCCGCCGGCTTGCTGAGGTTTGTAAAACTAAAAATATTCAGCTTTGCATTCACGCAATAGGCGATGCCGCAGTTCATGAAGTTGCTGAGGCTCTCAAAGATTACCCTGAAAATAGAATCATACATGTGCAGTTGATAAAAAAAGATGACTTGGAGAAATTGCGAAACACTTACATCAGTATACAACCCCACTTTATGTTTGAGGACGAGAACATTATAAGATTTAACATACCAAATGATCTTGATGCCCTAAGATATCCGTTCAGGCAGTTATACGAAAAAGGATTTAAGATTGGTTTCTCAACTGATGCTCCGGTTTCACCAGAGGATCCAAAATATGTTATCGAGGCAGCTTTGAAACAAGATTTTACGAAAGGAGAATGTATCGATCTTTATACGATTGCGAATGCCCAGATGGTAAAGCTTCCTGTAGGGAAAATTGAAGTAGGTTATCTTGCTGATTTTGCTGTTTACGAAAGAGATCCAACAAAATTCGAGGACGACCCAGTTGCAGTCTACGTTTCTGGTGAACTGGTTTGGGAGAGATGAATTGGAGCAGGCGGTGGGACTCGAACCCACACCCTCCGCCTTACCAAGGCGGCGCTCCACCTCTTGAAGCTACGCCTGCTTACGTTGACAAGTATACCACATTGTTCGATAAGTTCAAGTATCCTTGATCAGTTTCTGGTCTTGATAGTTATGCTGTAACTGTCCAGGATTGGTCTAACTGCATCTAGAGTAAGTTTTTTACCAGCCAAGGTTACTCTTGTGCATTCCAATTCTGTGGCATTTTCCAAATCCTTTTCGTCGAAGCATCCCGAGAATTCATAGACAACACTGATTACATCTTCAAGATTTCGATACTCAATCGTTTCACCGTTTGGTCTCAAAATTAGGAGATAACGCCCGTCGTTTATGGGATTCCTCAGCTTGAAAATTGTTATCCCGTCACTTGCATATTCGCCCCTGACATCAACAGCTACAGGCAAAAGTCTAAAAGTTGTGAAAACTTCCGCCAATGGCGCAATTTTTTTGTCCAAACGTGTTGCAAACGGTGTCAGTGGGAAACCGTAGCTTTCTTCTTCGTACTTTGCAATATCCTTTTCTGTCAGACTAATGTGTATGCTTTGATAACGTTTTCCAAACTTTGCTGATATTTCAAGCAGTGATGGTTCAAACCCCATTCTGAAGCTTTCAAAAGCAATGAAGGCTTTTTCCCTGTTCTCATATATGCAATCAAAAGCACCAGCCATTACAAGTTTTTGAATAGTTGAGATGGGAATTCGTATTTTATCAGCAAAATCTTGAACACTTGAATATGGGGCATTTTTGATAATCGTTTCCACAATACTATGATTGATTCCTTCTATGACTTCAAATGGAAGTTGAAAGTCAAGTTCGTTTAGTTTTGTCGGGTTAATCGATGGTGGAATTACTTTATAACCAAGACTTCTAAGTTCTTGAACGGCTAAGAAAACCTTATCTCTTTCTGTAGAATGCCTTTTGATGTATTCGAGAAAGAAAATCCTTGGTGATAGGCTCTTGAGATAGGCTAACTCATAACTTAGATAAGAATACGCTACACTGTGTGATTTGTTGAACGCATACTGAGCAAAGTTCTGTATTATTGTAACTAATCGGTTTATCTCTTCTTTTGAGTATCCCTTTTTCTGCATACCTCTTTCCAATTTTTCCAAAGCTTCTCTCATCAACTCCCGATCTTTCCCTGATACTGCTCTTCTGAAAAGATCAGATTCAGGTGCAGAGAGCCCGGCTACGTCCATTGCTAATTTCATAAGTTGTTCTTGATAAACTATCACACCTTTAGTCTCTGGGAAAACATTTTCAACCTTTTCGCAACGTCTCTTCTTTCTTGCATAGATTTCGTTCAGTTTTGCTGAGAGCGGGCCAGGTCTGTTTAGTGCAAGAAGAATGGAAAGCTCTTCGATGTTTTCAACCCTGACCTGCCTGCAAAGTTTTCTCGCCATCGGAGATTCAAGCTGAAATATTCCTGTGGTCTGACCCCTTTGAACCATTGAATAGGTCTTCTCATCTGTTACTGGAATTTGGTGAACTTTTATGGCTTTCTTGAGTTTTGAGAGAAGAGAAAGAGCAGTCAAACCAAGTAAATCAATTTTGACAATGCCCAAATCTTCAAGTGAATATATATCATATTCTGTAATTTTTTGTCTTGTCCCTGGCACCAATGGTATGTTCGGTGGAGTTTCTGTTACAACGATACCTGAAGCATGAACGCTTCTTTTTGAAGGCAGTCCAACCATTTTCTTAAGAGTTTCATTACTTACTGAGAAATTTTGACGGTGAAACTCGTTGAGGATTGATTTCTCGGAGAGCCTTGAAAAACTTGACACTTGCGCAACGAATGGAAATTTTTTGCCTATCATTTCAATCAGTTCTTGTCTTCTTTCATCCTCAACGTCTATGTCAATATCAGGTGGTTCGTTTCTATATTCGTTGAGGAATCTCTCAAACATCAAACCGTGATTTATAGGATTAACGTTCGTTATACCTAATGCGTAGGAGATGACTGAACCTACAGCACTTCCTCGACCAGGGCCAATGCATATTCCTGCTTGCTTTGCTGTATCGACTATTTCCTTCACAGTGTAAAAATAACTTTCAAATCCAAGTTTTTCAACTATCTGAGCTTCTTCTAGAAACTTTCTGGCAAGTTCCGCTGGCAAAGTATCGGTGAAAGTCCTCAGCCAACCCTCTTGAGGTTGAGGAAGCTTTGCATCAATTTTTAGATCATAAGGGGAAACATTTAGAACTTTTGCAGTATCTGGTAATTCCTCGTCGAAATAACCATTTTCTTTGGGTTCAACCGATAGTAATTTGCACATTATAGCGTGATGCTCATAATCCTTTTTATCTAGAAAATATACAAACCTTACTTCTTCTGCAGGTATAAATTCTGTAACTGGTTCTCGATTTTCGTTGTAGGCCCTAATCAATTCCTCGAATTCTTCTCTGCTTCTTGCATAGAAAACTTTGCTAAACAGCCTCAGACCATGAATTGGTATCAACCCGTTAGCTCTGCAGATTTTATTAAAAATTACCGCAGCATGAAAGTTCGCATCGCACAACAATAAAGAATTCTTTCCAAACGCTTTTGCAAGTTTCACAAGTTCCTCAAAGCGAATTATGGAACCGTCGAAACTATATGGGCTTACGATACCAGCAATCATTGCTAGCACATCCTATAAAGATTTCTAATAGCTTGTTTGAAATCTTGTGGAAGCGGCGCGACAAACTGTAGAAATTTCCCACTTTTTGGGTGAAAAAAACCAAGCTTCGCGGCATGTAACATTTGACGGCTTATTCCTTCAAATTTTTCTTTACCATACAATGGATCACCAATTATTGGATGACCTATGAATTTCATATGTACTCTTATTTGATGGGTTCTGCCGGTCTTGGGAAAAACAGCAACTAAAGTTGCTACACATCCAAAACGTTTTAATACTTTGTAACTAGTAATAGCTTTCCTTCCGCTATCGGAAACAGTCATCTTAACACGATACACTGGGTGTCTTGCCAAGGATACCTCTATTTCTCCGGTGTCTGTTGCCAAAATCCCTTGAACAAGGGCAAAGTACATTTTGAAGACCTTTCTATCCTTAAATTGTTTTGAAAGACTCTGGTGAGATATGTCATTTTTTGCAACCACTATTACTCCTGAAGTATCCTTATCAAGTCTATGAACTATACCAGGTCGCAATTCACCGCCAATTCCTTGCAGATCTTTGCAATGATGAAGAATCGCATTTACCAAAGTGCCAGTTGTATGAGAAGGAATCGGATGGACAATCATATTTGCGGGTTTATTCACAACAATTATATCGTTATCCTCGTAGAGTATATCAAGAGGTATCGGTTCCGGTTCTATGCTTTTAATTCTTAATGGTGATTCAGGTTGCTCGACATATACAACATCTCCTGGCCTAACTTTGTAACTTGGTTTGGAAGTCTTCTGGTTAACTTTCACCTTTCCCTCTTTTATTGCTTTTTGGATAAAGCTTCTCGAAAATTTTTCAGATATTTTGGTCAACAAAAATAGGTCCAGCCTCTGGTTCGCCTCATTTTTGCTGACCTTGAATTCCATCTTTCTCTCCTCTTAACAGGCTGATGATTACAAGAAATCCACCGATAGTTATGAAAACATCGGCAAGATTGAAGACAGCCGGAAAGAACTTAAGATTTATGAAATCTACGACGTAACCGAGTCTAATTCTGTCTACAAAGTTATTGCCAAGAGATCCTGCCACTATCATTTCAAGACCAATTTTTGTGAGTCTTTTCACTCTTAAAGTGTAGGGTATCATGGCGATACCAACAGTTACAGCCAAAATTACCCAAGTTATCCAAGGAGATTTTGAAAACATTCCGAATGCCACACCAGTGTTTCTCGTGTACGTCAGCCAAAGATAACCTGGTATTAAAAACACAGGCCGAGTTAAATATCTTTCCACAAAGGTTTTTGAAATTTGATCCATCAAGAGAATAAGAGTTATCCAAAGCACTTATCTCACCCTCTGATAAATAAAAGGTGAAGCAATTTTCAAACCTAGTTCGTCGTAGTTAAATATTCTTTCCGTACTACCAACAAAGAGATAGCCACCTATTCGTAAAGCTTTACTAAAATTCTTATAGAGTATATCTTTTGCCGACTGTTCAAAGTATATGACAACGTTTCTACAAATTATCAAATCGAGAGATTCTGGAAATGGGTCTTGGAGAAGGTTATGTTTTTTGAATTGTAGCCTTTTCTTGACTTCGTCTTTAATCCTGTACTCCCCATCAACAATCTCGAAATATTTATCTATGTAGACTTTTGGGGTACTGATCATTGATCTTGATTCATAGATACCTCTTTTTGCTTCTTCAAGAGCTTTGTCGTCGATATCTGTTGCAAGAACATAAGCTGTGGGTGGAGCCTTGAGTTCCTCCAACAGAATAGCCAACGAATAAGGTTCTTCACCACTCGCACAACCTGCACTCCAAGCTTTGAACCTTCCCTTACTGAAAGCCAAGAGTTCAGGAAGAAATTTGTCTCTGAGTTCCCACCATTTTTCTGGATTTCTGAAAAATTCAGTTACGTTTATTGTCAATCTGTCAAAAAATTCGTCTTTAACTTTTGGATCTGACAAGAGTAATTTTAGATACTCTCTGTAAGAATCCAGTTTGTACTTTCTTATAAGTATCTCTATTCTTCTCTTTACTCTATGAGGTTTGTAGCCAGAAAGATCAAGGTTAAAGTATCGATGAATCTCTTTTCGAAACCATTCAAATTCTTCTATAGGAAGCTCACCAGAAAATTGGAAAGGAGAATCCTGCATACCATTCCTCCCGCTCTAGCTTACAGATTAAGGCAAATTCTCCGATTTTTTTTCGAAATGACATACCGTTGTTCGTCAGTGTAAACCATTCTTGATTCCCAACCCAAGAAATCCCAATATTAAAGTTATTCTCCAGGTATTCTGAGAAGAACACGAAATCGCGCTGTCCAAAGCTTATTCTAAGGCCTTTTTCAAGTATTGCTAACAGCTGAAAATTCGAGTATTCAAAGCTTACCCCATTTCCTTTACTGCTGACAAATGGTGCAACTGAAAAATTAGCTAACTTAATTGGTACAGCAAGGTGGTAAGAACCGTCGCTCCCGATAGACAAAGCGAAAAAATTCAGCTTGAAAAAGAGTATATAGTTCTTGTCGAAGTATCCACCAATAACTCCATCGAAAACCCAAGCACTCAGGGCATGTTCAGAAAAGTTCACGTTTGTAAACTGCAGTAAAAATGGTTCGGTTACTCCGTACCTTAGACCTGCCGAATCAAAAATAACCGACAAATCCCTAAGACTTTCCTCAGGCTTACTTAGGAAAGTATTCAAAACCAACATATTATCTTTTGCGTTTAGGGACAAATCAAAATGCAATTTTGCTTTGACTTTCCAAAATTCGATCTCCGGCAAGAAACTTAAACCCAATCCTCCTGGGTTACCTACGGAAAAATTGAGGTTTACAATTGCCGCCATGTATATGGCTGGAAGAACTAAGAAAAAGAGCGTAAACTTCTTCATTGATTCATCTGAGATAGTATTGCCTCCATTTCAGCATCGTCCATTTCAAAGTTCGAGTAAACTTCTTGTACATCATCCATATCTTCAAGTGCGTTGAGTAAAGCCAGGATTCTTTCAGCATCCTTACCTGTCACTTTGACCGTGTTCTTAGCTATGTAAGAAATGTTAGCCTCAACTTTGTAGTTGTTCTGTTCAAGCGCTTCTTTAACCTTAATCAAATTGTCAGCCGAAGTTATGACTCGAACTGGATCGTCTGTGTCATCAATATCATCAGCTCCAGCATCGATTGCCAGCATCATGAATTCTTCAAGGTTTGCAATTTGTGATCTGGGTATTGTAATAACTCCCTTTCTTTCAAAAATCCAGCTAACTGCACCAAGATCAGCAAGACTACCACCATGTCTGCTAAGCACATGTCTAATTTCTTGAGCAGTTCTATTTTTGTTATCGGTCAAAGCTCTTATGTATAGAGCAACTCCTCCAGGAGCATATGCTTCATAAATTATTTCTTGGTAATCGGCGCCCTCGAGTTCGCCAGTACCTCTTTTGATAGCTTTTTCAATGTTATCTTTTGGCATGCTAGCTTCTTTTGCCCTTTCAATAGCCGTTCTAAGTCTGGGATTAGTATCTGGGTTTCCTCCTCCTTCTCTTGCTGCAACAATAAGTTCACGGATCAATTTTGTAAAGAGTTGTGATCTTTTTGCATCCTGGGCCATCTTCTTGTGTTTTATGTTTGCCCACTTGTTGTGACCAGACATCCTTTTTCCCTCCTAAAATTAAGATTTTTCTCCGAGATATTTTACCACTGCAATAGTGGTATCATCATGCTGTGGTTCATTTTGTACAAATTTGCGAAGTTCTTCGTATATTGTATCGGCAATTTTCTCAACAGAAGAATTTGTTACTGAGTTGAAAACCTGAATTAGCCTGTCCAAACCGTATTCCTCGTTGCTTTCATTTCTTGCTTCAATAACCCCATCTGTGTAGAGTAGAATTGTGTCACCTGGGTCTAACCTGATTTTGTGTGCGTGGTACTCAAAATCGGGTACAACCCCTAGAGGTAAGTCCTGAGCCACCAGCACCTCAACTTTGCCAGCATGTGAGAGCAAGACTGGATTATGACCGGCATTCACAATCTCAATTTCCCCAGAACTACTAAGGCAACAAAGAGCCATTGTTACAAACCTATCTTCCTCAAGATCTTCGCACATGATATTATTTAGTTTCATCGCAAGTTCGGAGATACTCGCCTGACTCGATGCAAGTGTTCTCAACGCACTTCTAAGTGATGTCATCAACAAAGCTGCGGGTACTCCTTTTCCTGAGACGTCTGCAATACAAAACATGAATTTGTTTCCGCGCGTCACAAAGTCATAATAATCTCCTCCAACTTGAATTGCAGGTTCACTGTACGCACTTAGTTCTGCAAAGAAGATATTTGGAGAGCTTGATGGAAGCAAGCGTCTCTGGATTTGCCTAGCGATTTCAAGTTCTCTTTTCAATCTTTCTCTTTCAATCTCTTGCTTTAACCGTAGATTTCTTTCGCACACAGCTGCCAGTTGCTGAGCTGTAGATTCAAGAATTTTTCTATCGACAGCAGTGAAAATGCCGCTTTTCTTTTCAATAAGCGTAATCCTGCCCCAAATGGATTTCATACCTTTGATTGGGACAGATAACAAGTTGGATATCACAGGATCTCTGTCCGATGGTTCTAGAAGTAGAACCTCGTCGTTTAATTTTGATGTCAGCTGTCTTCCATAGTCAAAGATTTCTTCGGAGACATCAATCCTTTGCTCGAAGCAAACGTTTTCTTCCGGAAGTTTTAGTGTTACTGTAATACCGCCAAATGAAATTGTTTGAAAGAGAAGTTCACTCATTTCTGAAAGCTTTTCTTTCGGATCTACGACGCTGGAAAAAAGGTTGTTCAACTCAAATAAAGTGCTTATTTCTTGATAAGTTCTCGAGAGTTCTTCCAAATAGTCTTCTATCATCTTCGAGCGCGCGGCCCTATCCATTTCTATTTCTTTCATAAACGCATCAAGCAATTTGAGAATCTCGCGTGTATTTATGAGTTTATTGTTTGAATCTCTTAGCAATGTTGATAACTGATTGTGAAGCTCGCTCAAATCAGTCACTTACCGATCACTCTCCGGACTTCTTCAATCAGTTTCAGAGGGCTAAAAGGTTTTGTCAGAAATCCGTTTGCCCCCAGACTGATTGCAGTTCTCGGGTCTTCCTCACCACCCTTGGCGGTCAAAATTATGATAGGTGTTGAGTCAAAGCTAGAGTCTGACCTCAATCTTTTTAGTGCTTCAAATCCGTCCATTTGTGGCATCATTACGTCAAGAATTATTACATCAGGCTTTATCTTTTCTGCAACTTGTAGTGCTTCGATTCCGTTAGTAGCCTCAAAGACCTGATAACCTTCTTTCTGGAGATTGAAACTCACTATTTTTCTAAGTACATCAGAGTCATCAACAACCAAGACCTTTTTCATAACTTTTACCCTCCAGAAGCAGTTTCAACGGCACGTTATCGTAGCACAAAGCTTCCACCCGTTGAATAACCAAAACCGATGGTTCTTTTTTCAGAAGTGGTTCGTACAAATAGGACGGATGAAGTGTCCTATCTCGCATCTGGTTGTACTCCAAAGCAATTATTCGATCAAATTTTTTGAAAGACAGTAACATGAAAAAGTCTTTGAGTAATCCAAGTTTCTTACCAACCTCTACCTTTGATTTTTCATCGTATCGAGAAATATCGATCGATTCCTCATCTAAGAGTATCCTATACTTGTAGCCAGTTACAACTCTGTTTGGATCCAGATCAGTTACCCACACATCAGTTGGATAAAGTTGCGTAAGCGCGGTTTGTCTTAAATTATCTATTAGAGTATCGCTGAATTCTTCCACGCAGACCCTGACATATAAGGCTAGATTTATGACACCAGTAGGTGTTGGATCAAGATACGAAACCTTTGGCTTTTTATGGAAGCCTTGTGTAAAAACCATTTTTAAACCAGATCTGCGCAAATGTCTCTCTATAGCATTAGCTGTTTCAATAGCTGATAGAAATCGTAAGAGTCCGTATTTCTTGTACTTGATCACTACATACATAAGTACATATCTCAAACTCCTACCATTTTGGCAAGATTTTCCGACCCTTTTATCCACTTCAAACCTTAATGCATGCTACCTTTCACCTTGCTACAATTATATAACAGTTCTCAATACACTGAACTTTTCCTGATTATAAGCATTATTCTCAGTTCAAACATCTATGCTTAATGTGGAAAGTGGTGATTCTTGAAGAACAAACCAAATTATATCACATACTTGAAGTTTAAATTTTCAAGCAGATTGCATCTTGTTGTTAAGATCAAAAAGAAACGATTTCTCCGTTCTTTCAGCAAGGATAGTTGTGTTTGGTTCCGGTTTGCCGTATTAAAGTAAGGAAAAACTTTCATTTGTGGCATATACTGATATATTATTCAGGTTTAATACTAATTCTACGAGTTCATAGTGTCGGTCATTATGGTGAAAAAAGCCAGCTAAGTTCAGTTCAAGTAGATGCAGTGTTTTTAGTTTGTAGTACAAAAAACAGATCAACAAGTTCAATGAGTGTGCTGAAAGAGATTTTAGCTAAGCATTTCAATCGTTCAATCATATTGAACTATAATATTAAAGAGGTGAAATTATATGTATTACAAAGTGTCAAGAGATCCTGTCCACTCTGAAATATATCTTTTTCCTCTTGAAATCTTGGCGATTGACACAAGACCTGTTCAACGTCTTAGAAGCTTATCACAGTTGGTTGGAGCCGAGCTAGTATACCCAGGTGCCAGTCACACAAGATTTGCTCATTCTCTAGGTGTCATGCATATAGCTGGCATCTATGCCAATCGCTTGTATAAGGATCAATCCAAGATCAGGATAGTGCGTCTTGCTGGTTTGCTTCACGATATTGGTCATGGACCGTTCAGTCACCAGTTTGACGATGTTGTTTACAAGAGGATGCAAATAAAAGAAGGTCATGATGAACATAGAGAAAGATTGCTTTTAGAGCTGATGCCTAAAGAGCTGATGGAATCATTTTTGCGAATATCAGATCCAAGAATGAAAGAAGCAGTGATTCAGGATCTGCAACTCACTTTGAAAACTGACAAAATTTCCGAGGAAACTTTTCTGTTACTCATGCAGGAAGTCAATAAGCTTTTCGTAGGCGAACTGAGTGGCTCCGTGGAATTCAACGTTGTACAAGGTCCATTGGGTGCAGATAGATTGGATTTCCTACTAAGAGACTCTTACTACAGTGGAACCAGTGACTTTGGGGTCAGTGCTGTTGACCGTTTAATAAGAAACTGCTATATCAAGAACATTGGTCAGAAAGAAATTCTTTGCTACGATGTTAAAGTTCTGGATCAAATATACACGAGTTTATTCAACAGATTTATGATGTACAAGAATATTTATTTTCATAAGACATCGAGGGCCGCAGATTTGATGATACAGGAAATTCTTTCACTAGTTTATAAGCCACTCAGGTTGGAAGAAAAGGTTAAAGATCTTTCCAAATTTCTTGATTTAACGGATCAATCCATTATAAATTTGATAATCTTTGAGTTCAATAAGCTCCTTGAAAAGTACAACTGTGATGAATTATCTATTCTGAGCGGTAGAGTAAATCTGGATTTTAACGAGCATGAACTTGTGAAAGCTTACAAATTGGTGCGTAGGTATCAAAAAAGAGATCTCTGGAAAGTAGTAGTCGAAGTGGTTTTCTCCACCCAGGGTATTGATCCATCAATTGCATGTGCGGGGATTGTCAATGATACTTTGGCTAGAATTAGAGAGAGAACACAAAATATTTTGCTTAAAACTCGGGATTTGCCAGAAGAAGATAAAAAAAATCTAGCAAGAATTCTCGATAATTTCGACGAAATATTCAAAGCCGATACACCGTACAAGCTTTCACTTGTTCACCCAGAAGAATTTTTGAAGAGTAGCGTGTATTTGTACGACTCAAAAAAAGACGAGATAATTTCCTTTGAAGACTATATGAAGCGCTATCCTGCCTACAAAATAATGGAAAACAACCTCCTTCAGATTGTTAGAATCTATGCTACTGAAGACGTTAGAGAAATTCTCAAAAGATACAATATAATTCCAAGTACAACGCTTGAATTAACCACAAGATGGTAGCTAGCCGAGAAATTCAACATTGCCTGTCGAGGCTACTTTTTCTTTTAACGATTCTTTCAAAGAAAGTACAGCCACCTCGATTTGCGAATCGTCTGGAATGGCTGTGGTAAGCTTTTGGAGAGCCAGGCCTGGCATTGTAAGAATTCTCATTAATTTTGAGTCTTGAGAGGAGATTCTTAAGATTTCGTAGGAAACAGTGAGTACGACCGGTAGCATGACAAGTCTAATGACAATTCTCCAGATCAAATCGTTTTGTTTTATCGAACCAAAGATGCTGAGAATGATAACTGAGATCAAAAGTACAATCATGAGAAAACTCGTTCCGCACCTTGGATGGATCGTACTGTATTTTCTAATATTTTCGACGGTAAGCTCTTCTCCAGCTTCGTAAGCGTTAATACACATATGTTCTGCCCCGTGGTATTGAAAAAGTTTCTTCACGTCTTTAACGAATGAAATTATGTATATGTAAAGAAGAAAGAACAATATTCGGATCATGCCTTCAACCAGTGAGAAAAGAAATTCATGGTTTTTCAGAGCATCTACCAGGTTTGTTACTAAGGTTGGTAAGATAACGAATAAGCCTACTGCAAGACCAACTGCTAAAGCGAGAGACCAAAACATCTCTGACTTTTTCATTTTTTGCCCGGAGGTTATTTCGGCTGATCTATTGAGTGCATAGATGCCGTAATAAAGCGAATAAAAAACTGAGATCAACCCTCTTACAAACGGAAGCTTAAAGAACTTGGAGTTGGCAGGTGTTGTACTGGATATTTCTTCGATCACAACCTTCCCTTCAGTATCTCTAACTGCAATTACCACTCTTTTTCCCATCATTAGCACTCCTTCTATTATTGCTTGACCTCCTACTTTCACTTTGCATCCCCCTTTTGCTTTGGAAACACAATTGCAAACTCACTGCCTTCGCCGGGTTTGCTCTTTACCTCTATTTTTGCATTTATCAATTTCGAGAGCTTATCCACGATTGAAAGACCTAGACCATATCCATTTTTAGATCTTGACTTGTCCACTTTATAGAATCTTCTAAAAATCCTCGGTATCTCTGATTCCTCTATTCCTATTCCAAAGTCTCTTACTGAAAGTTTTCCATCTTCACATCTTAAGATAATTTCTTTCCTGTCTTGAGAGAACTTAACGGCATTTTCAACAAGTCCTTTTACAATTATTTCCACGATTTCTGGATCTGTGTATGCTTTTCCGTGCCCTTCGACAGTTATTGTGAAATCCTTGAACTCTTTTTGAAACTCTACTACCAGATTGTCTAGGAATTCTTTCAGATCAACCTCGCGGAATTCTACCTTTGTCACGGGTTTGGATAGTTCTAGCAGTGATTCTGTTAGCTTCGATAACTTTTCCGCAGTTTGAGAAATTGTCAATGCCGCCTCGACTACGACATCTTTTTTGTTTGGTAAGCCGAGGATCAGTTCAGCATAACCTTGTATTGTTGCTAACGGTGTCCGCAATTCATGCGACACATCATACAAAAAATCATTTTGTGCTTCGAAACCTGCTTCTAGTCTATCAAGCATGTTGTTGATAGTCTTAGCAAGAATAGAAACTTCATCGTTTGTTCCTGGGTCGTAGACACGCTTTGATAAGTCACTTGCGCTTATACTCTTAACCTCTTCTGTTATTCTCCTCATTGGTTCAAGTGTACGGACAACAAAGTATCCTCCAACCAAGAGAGAAGCCGCACTGAAAAATGCCCAAAGAATCCAAAAGGTACGTGCCAGTAACTTCAGAAAGTCTCCTATTCCACCAGCAGGTACAAGCAAGAAGAAATTTCTCTCACCAGCCAAGGTCGTCAAATTCGCTTTTACAACCAAGTATTCACTCTTTCCAAATTTTACATATGAGGGCGTTTTAACCAATAAAACATGGTTCACAAATTTCTGGAAGTTTTCGCCTTCTGCATCAATGGTTCCGTAGACAATTTCTCCTCTGTCGTTCATGATTACCAATCCGTGAGGCACCGATGCAATTCTGAAAGGGCGTGGAATGAAGCGCAGAGATGATAGAACATCTCTCTTCAAGGATTCAGCAGATCGATTTATATGCAAATTTTTTGTGATATTGTAAGCTGCAAGCAACCCCAAGCCAAGCAAAAGTGAAAACAGAACTGTTTGCCAAAAGATCATTTTCCATTTAAGTGTCGAGAACATATCCACTTCCTCTCACAGTTTTTATCATTTCACCATATTCTCCAAGTTTATCCCTGAGATATTTCACATACACGTCTACAATGTTTTTGCTTATGTTTTCGCTGTCTCCCCAAATCAACTCCAACAATTCGTCCCTTGATAAGACAGTTCCAGCTCGTACAGCAAGCCAATAGAATAGAGCCGCTTCTCTCTCCGAAAGGATTACTTGACGTCCATCTGGTAAGGTCAGTGTCCTACTCTTTGGTTCGAAGGCAACGTGCCCTACTTTGAGAGAATCACCCTTCTTAACACGTTTTTCCAGCGCTTCTACTCTTGCCAGCAATTCGTCCAAATGAAACGGTTTTGGAAGATAATCGTCTGCACCCTTTTTGAATCCTCTTATTTTGTTCTCAATCTCTCCTCTTGCTGTGAGTACTATTATGCCCACCTCTTGGTCTACAGAGCGAATTTTTTCAATGAGCTCAAATCCATCAAATTTGGGTAACATTAAGTCAACTATCACAATTTTGGGATCAAAAAAGATGAACTGTTCCCATCCCTTTTCACCATCGAGGGCAATTTTGACTTGATATCCATGATTTTGAAATAGAATTTCAAGTAATCGTGCTATCTTCGCGTCATCTTCCACTACTAGAATTTTGATATTTCATCATCTCCTGATAAACCTTCATTATTTTGTTAGCGTATTCAGATTTTGCTGACCCTCCGTTGTACAGTTCAAGAGCTTTGAAAAGGTTCCCGTTTGTTCTATCCAAAAGATATTTCAAGTACAAAGCACCATATTCTATATTTAAATTATAGTCCCATAAGAGTGATTCCCATCCGTAAGAAGGTTCTTTAAGACCAAATTTTTGCGCCAGAAAAGCTGCTGTTTCAGGCTTTATTTGAACTAACCCAAGTTCACCAGCAGAACCGACCACAAACCTGAATTCACTTTCAACCATTATAAGGCTAATTAATAGCAATGGATCAAGGTCATACTTCTTTGAAATTTCCAAGATGGTTTTGTGCAAATCTTCTACGAATCCGTGATCAGTTAGTAAACCAAACTTCTTCCTAGAATTTTCAATCAGAATTTTGAACCATTCCGGGATGTTTTGACCAAGGACAACTAGTTGACTAAGAATTACAATGAGCAGTAAAATCACTAAAATTTTTCGGACACTCAACTCTGACACCTCCTAATCTATTTTGATATAATGTGAATTAGGTGAATTGCCCTTGGAAACACTTTATAGAAAGTACAGGCCAAAGTGTTTCAACCAAATAATAGACCAAGAACAGGCAAGATTGGTTCTTCAGAATGCTATTATGAAGAACAAGGTGTCACATGCTTACATTTTTGCCGGCCCAAGAGGCACTGGAAAGACTTCTATTGCAAGAATTCTCGCCAAGGCATTGAATTGTCCAAACCGAGTGGGGTATGAACCATGCTGTAAGTGCGAAATCTGCATATCGATTGATAAAGGGATACATCCCGATGTCATTGAACTCGATGCAGCTTCGAACCGTGGAATTGACGAGATTAGAAGAATTCGGGATGCTGTAGGATTCAGACCCATGCTTGGAAATCACAAGATCTACATCATTGATGAATTTCACATGTTAACAAGGGAGGCATTTAACGCTTTATTAAAAACTCTTGAGGAACCACCGGAAAAAGTCGTTTTTGTCCTTGCAACAACAAATTTGGAAAGGGTACCGCAAACGATTATTTCGAGATGTCAAGTAATACAATTCAAGAATTTAGTCGAACGAGATATGATTGAACATATGAAAAATGTGGCTCAAAGTGAAGGTATAAAGATTGACGAAGAAGCGATTTCGATCATTGCCAGCAGAGCTTCGGGTAGTCTTAGAGATGCATTGTCAATGTTAGAGCAGATTTCCAGTTATGCTCGAGATGAAAAAATTGATATTTCAATTGTGGAAAGAGCTCTTGGATTAGTTCCAGAAGACAGTGTAAAAAGTTACATTGAATCGATTTTACGAGGCGAATCTACCAGGTTGGTCAAGTTGATCGATGAAATCTTCGAACATGGTTATGACGTTGATCAATTTGTACAACTTTCATTGGAATATTTGGAAAAAAGAATCTCAAAGCAACCAACGAAGGAAATGATCGAGTTGGCTAGAAAGATCTTTGAAATCTCAAAGGATTTAAGGTATGCCGAAAACAAAAGATTGATTATGAAATTGTTATCTCTTAACTTAGCCAACCAGTATACAGTAGTCAATTTGAATCCAAGTGATCAAGATGATAAGGCCCAGATACAGGAAGAAAAATCAGCATCAACGATTTCAACTTTTTCAAAGATTGATAGCGAATCGAATGAACAGGAGAAAATCGATAATCGCATCGAGCTTGCCTTGGACTACTTGAAAAACACTGGGGATGTGGCACTTTTTGTGGCTCTTTCCCAAGCCGTACTTGGGCTAAAGGAAAACGAGGTGGAGATATCATTCCTTCCAACGCAAAGGTTTCAATTCGAGTATGTGAAACAAAAGGTTTTTGAATTAGAATTTCTTTTTAAGTCAATCTTGAAAAGAGATATTGTGGTGAAAGTATTCGTTGATGAAGCAAGGGAGAAAGAAATTCTGAAAAAACTTCAGGAAATTTTCCCAGGAAAAGTCAAAATCGAGGAGTGATAAATGTGAAGAAAATCAAAGGTTTCGGTGGCAGGAGCTACGGCGGTAAAAGTGCAAAAGCCCCTCAAGATCTTGAAAAACTGCAGCAGCAAATAAGAGAAAATTTGCAAAAAGTTGAAGAATTATTTGAATCAATGGAAGTAGTTGGTACTTCAGGAGGAGGTGCAGTTAAAGTCACGGCGAGATGTAACTATGAGATAACTAACATTGAATATGACGATTCATTGTTGCAAGACAAGGAAACACTTAATGACCTCATTATTGCAGCAGTTAATGAAGCGCTTAGAGAAATAGAGAGAAAACGCGAAGAAGAGATAGCAAAAGTGACAGGTGTACCTGGCTTGCCAAGTTTGTGATTTTTTACACAAAGGACGCATTACTTAAAAGTTTGTCATGTAGTATCATTATTGGCATAAACCAAACAAAGGAGGTTTTTGAAATGAGAGTAGCAATTAACGGTTTTGGAAGAATCGGGAGAATTGTTCTTCGTGAAATTTTGAAACGAAACTGGAAGGACATCGAAGTTGTGGCTATCAACGATGTGACTGATGCCGCTACCCTTGCTCATCTTTTTAAGTATGATTCTGTTCACAAAGTTTATCAGGGAACAGTAACGGTTTCAGATGGGAACATAGTTATTGATGGCAAAGCCTTCAAGGTCCTAAGCGAAAAGGATCCATCAAAACTTCCTTGGAAAGAATTTCAAGTCGACTTGGTGATCGAATCTTCTGGTCTTTTCACAGACAAAGAAAAGGCTTCACTACATCTGCAGGCTGGTGCAAAGAAAGTCTTGATCACTGCTCCTGCAAAAGGGGAAGACATAACAGTTGTTATAGGTTGCAACGAAAAGAATCTCAAGCCAGAGCATAAGATAATATCCTGCGCCTCTTGTACAACTAACTCGATTGCACCGATTATAAAAGTGCTGCACGAAAAGTTTGTTATAAAAAGCGGTTTCCTCACAACAGTTCACGCATATACAAATGATCAAAGAGTACTCGACCTGCCCCACAAAGATCTTAGAAGAGCAAGAGCAGCCGCTCTGAACACTATACCAACTACAACAGGCGCAGCGAAAGCTGTTGCATTGGTCGTACCTGAATTGAAAGGAAAACTTGATGGTGTTGCTTTAAGAGTACCTGTTCCAGATGGCTCAATCTCTGACTTCACGGCTGTCGTTGAGAAGCCTACTACAATTGAGGAAATCAATGCAGTAATGAAGGAGGCTTGTCAAGGGGAGCTCAAAGGTATAATACTGTACAACGAGGATCAAATAGTAAGTTCTGATATCGTCGGGACACCGTACTCAGGGATTTTTGATGCAACACTAACAAATGTCAAAGACAATTTAATAAAGGTATTCTCTTGGTATGACAACGAATACGGATACAGCTGCAGAGTTGTTGATACTGTTGAGCTCTTGGCCAAGTTGAAATGAGGGAGGCTTTCCTCCCTCTTTCTCATCAAAGGGGGAGTAAGAATGAAAAAAATGACTATTAGAGATGTGGATCTTACGGGCAAAACAGTTATTATGAGGGTTGACTTTAATGTCCCTGTAGAGAAAGATGGTAAGATTTCTGATGACACACGTATAAAAGCTGCATTGCCAACAATTGAGCATGCTGTTAGTAAAGGGGCAAAGGTTATTCTTCTCTCGCATCTTGGTAGACCAAAAGGCGGACCTGATCCTAAGTATTCAATGAAACCAGTTGCTGACCATTTGAGAAATATTTCTAATCTTAACGTTGTTTTTGTTCCACATCTTTTTGGTGATGAGGTTAAAGTGGCTGTCAAGAATATGAAACCCGGAGATGTGCTGGTCCTTGAAAATACGAGATTTCATGCTGGTGAGGAAAAAAACGACCTTGAACTCGCACGGGCTTGGGCTGATCTTGCTGACATTCATGTCAACGATGCTTTCGGAACAGCTCACAGAGCACATGCTTCCAATGTTGGCATAGCGTCTTTTATTCCAAGTGTCGCTGGCTTTCTCATGGAAAAAGAAATAGAATTTCTCAGCAAAGTAACATATGAGCCAGAGCACCCATATGCTGTTGTTCTTGGGGGCGCAAAAGTTTCTGATAAGATCGGCGTTATAACGAATCTTTTGAACAAAGCTGATAAGCTTCTGATCGGCGGCGCAATGATGTTTACATTCTTGAAGGCCCAAGGTTATTCCGTAGGCTCATCCCTCGTCGAAGAAGACAAACTTGACCTTGCTAAAGAAATAATGAATACGGCAAAGCAAAAGAATGTTGAGCTTGTTTTACCGATTGACGCGGTAATAGCTCAAAAAATCGAAGCGGGTGTAGAAAAAAGAATCGTTCGCATTTCTGATGGCATTCCTGAAGGTTGGATGGGACTTGACATAGGGCCTGAAACAGTCAAGTTGTTTGAGAAATCCTTACAAGATGCCAAAACGGTGGTTTGGAACGGACCTGTTGGCGTATTTGAGATTGATGATTTTGCTGATGGAACGAGAAAAGTTGCAGAGATTATAGCAAAAGTTAAAGGGACCACAGTCATAGGTGGTGGCGACACCGCTGCAGCTGTAGCAAAATTTGGTCTAGAATCTGCTTATACCCATGTTTCAACTGGTGGCGGTGCTTCTCTGGAATTTCTTGAAGGAAAGGAACTTCCAGGAATCAAGAGCATAGCTGACAAAAAAAAATAGATCAAATCATACTAGCAGGAAATTGGAAAATGAATAAGACCAACCAACAAGCCAAGTTTTTTGTGAATGATTTGGTTCAAAATCTGGCGGGCATGAAGTTTGAGATTGTTCTTTGCCCGCCTTTTACGTGTTTGAGTGAGGTTAAAGAACTCCTAATTAACACACGTCTAAAACTTGGCGCGCAGAATTGTTATTATGAACAGGCTGGAGCATTCACGGGGGAAATTTCTCCGGAAATGCTAAAAGAAATAGGCGTTGAATACGTGATCGTTGGTCACTCAGAGAGACGACATATCTTTCATGAAACTGATGAGATAGTCAACAAAAAAGTAAAAGCCGTACTAAAAAATGGCATGAAACCAATCTTATGCGTGGGTGAGACCAGAGAGGAGAGGGAAAAAGGTCTAACCTTTTGTGTGGTTGAATCTCAGCTTAGACAGGGTTTGGCTGGTGTTGACAAAAACGACGTACGAAACGTTGTTATAGCCTACGAACCAGTTTGGGCAATTGGAACTGGGATAGTTGCGAAACCTTGGCAAGCCCAAGAGGTACAAGCGTTCATACGAGATATTCTAACGAAACTTTATGGTAAGGAAGTAGCAAAAGCCATACCAATTCTTTATGGTGGGAGTATAAAGCCGGAAAACTTCTTCAGCCTTATTATCCAAGAAGACATAGATGGTGGTTTGGTAGGAGGAGCAAGTTTAGATCATCAATTTGTAGAACTTGCTAAAATTGTTTCGAAAGTTGTTCTGTAAGAAAAAGTTCCCCCTCTGTTTTGAGGGGGATTTTTTTACAAAACAAATCTATCTTCGCGAAATATTGGTAATACGTTGAATAGATCGATGCGCGAACAATATGCCACATCTTCTCCAAAACCAAGTTCTGCTAATTCTCTACCGTGACTTGTGCTTAACAAGACCGATTCGAGGTCCATGTGCATCGAGTTTTCCCATAGCTTAACCGCTATTCTAGCACTATCAGCAATGTCATTTCTACTCAATTTGTAAATTATTGCTCCAGCACAAAGAACATCTTCAAGAGCTGCAAAATTATTTTGTCCAGAGCAGACAATCAATATTTCATCGCAAGTTATCAGCTTTTCAACAACGGCACTCAAATTCAAGAATGATCCTGCCAGAATTGTTGGAGCGTTGATCAATCTAATCGCTCTTGTTCCATTTGTTGTTGTAAGAACAATGTTCTTCCCAGCTACTATGTCTTTCTTAAATTCCAGAGGAGAATTACCAAGATCGAAACCCTTCGGTTTTATACTTTTCCTTTCACCGCATAATAATATGTTCTTTTCTCTTTCTCTGCGTGCCTCACAAAGATGATGCACTGGCTTTACTGACAAAGCACCGTTTGCTAAGGCAGTTACTATAGTGCTTGTCGCACGTAATACATCAACAACCACTGTGGTTGCTTGAGAAGTAATTCGTGTTGGAGCAAAAACAACATTTATCAAATTATCTTACTCCCAGAATTCTGTCGATTTTCTCTTTATCAAAACCTATCACAATCTGATTACCTATCTCAATTACAGGAACTCCCATCTGACCAGTTTTCCTTACAAGCTCCTCTGCCTTTCTCAAATTTTTTGAAACGTCAATTTCAGTGAAATTCACACCAAGTTGTCTAAAATAGTTTTTTGCTTTCGCACAGTACGGACAACTTGGCGTAGTGTAAACAGTTATTCTTAACGCCATCTTGGTCACCTCCGACAGAAAGTATACCATTTCTGTCGGAATTTCTCAATATCCTACCTTTTTATATCCTGTTTGATTGTCTCGATGCTTTTCAAATCTAAGTATATTCTTTCGTACTGTCTGCCATCGACGGTTATCCGAATCGGTTTGTCAATGGTTGCAACCAAATTATATGGTCTTAAAGCATTTCTCTGAAACTCATAGACAAACTTAGCCAGGGCTGCTTTTGTGAAATTTGACTCAGGTCTTAGTACACTTAATCTCCTGCCCAAGAGTACATTGTCAAAGATATTGGATTTTTTCTGTGCCAAGTTCCCAAGAAAGACTCCAAAATCGGTGTGACCATTTCTTACAAACAAATTCATGAAATCTTTCATCTGTTTATCCGTAAGCGACGCATAGAATCTCTGGTTTGTGGATATATCTAGCATCTTCTCAACAAAACTGAATACATCAAGTGGGTTCGACAAATCCACTGCTCTGTTGTTTACTGGATCAAAGGAGTGCTGCTTTAGACTGATTATGTAAATCATCCTTTTGGAGGTATCTATTCTTATGAAATAACCAACTTCCTTTTCTTTGTTGACGAAGACATAATGAAGAATTTGTGATGCAAACTCCGGTGAGCGCCTTATAGCTGTATCTGTTAGCAAAAGCCAAATTGCAATGCCACCAAGCGCCAAAAAAACAGCCAAAATGGTCCAGAACAATCCGGTTCTTCTTTTTCGTCTCACCTTGCCTCACCTCTTTTATCATTTTGAAGCATATCTGGTTCAAAGCAACCAAGCTTTTCTTTTTTGACCAATTCGTTCCACGTTTCGATCGTATCAGGTAAAAGTATGTAACCACGCTTAATTGCATAGCAAATTTTGTTTTGAAGGACTTGCAACAAAGCTTCTTCTATATCCTGTAGCGCGAGCTGTCTGAGTTTTTCAACATTTTCATAGTTTCGGCCCTCTTCAAGTGAATCAGCTAAAAAAAGTATCTTGCCAGTGATATCAAAACATTTGTGCCCACTTGTATGGTAAGCGATGGCAAGTAAGAGTTTTTCATCTTCAATTCCAAAACGTCTTCTAATATATTCTGCCGAAACTTTACCGTGAAGCAGGAAAGGTTTAGCCAGCTCATAGTCATTTATGTTGATACCATATGAAAGAGCAATTCTTAAGAGAATCTTCGCGTTAAAATCTCGAAACAAGTCATGTGCCCAACACGCTATTTGAACCTTCTCGCTGTTTGCATTGTGCCTCTTTGCAAGTCTTAAGCCAAAATTTACACATGAGACGGTGTGTTCATATCTTTGTGGTGTCATGAATTTAATTGCTAAATAACTCAGCTTTTGAATTACATTCGTGGCTTTATCACCAACTTTCTCTATCAATCTCTTCCACCTCTATTCCAACTGTATTTTCGATTAATGATGTAATGTTTTCAACCGTACTTTCAATAATTTCGTGCGATGATGATACAACTGCTACTCCAATTTCCGCCCAGTTCGTTGAATCACAAAATCCCACTTCTGAAATCGAAATGTTAAACTTTGTTCTTAGTTCGTTCAGCAATCGCTTTATGAGAGTTCTTTTCTCTTTCAAGCTCTTGATTCCGAATAGTCGAATCTTGTAGCTGACTATACCTACGTGCATATTCTCCATCCTTTTAAGGATATGACGGGGCGATCCCCCGTCACATATTGATCATGCATTCTGCTTTTCCTGTTTTCTCTCTTGTACTATTTTTTCCTGAATGTTTGCTGGAACTTCCTGATACTTTAAGAATTTCATAGTAAAGTAACCTCGACCACTTGTGATGCCAGATAATCTGCCAGAAAAGTCTAACATTTCTGCCAAGGGAACTTCAGCCTTTATCTTAGAGGTTCCTCTTCCAACTGATTCCATTCCTTGCGGTCTACCTCTTCTAGCCGTTATATCGCCAATTACATCTCCAGCAACTTCATCTGGGCAGAAGACTTCAACTTCCATTATTGGTTCCAGGATTACAGGTCTGGCATCTTCCATACCTTTTCTGAATGCTTGTATCGCAGCTATTTGGAAAGAAATATCTGAGGAATCGACTTCATGATAAGATCCATCAAACAACGTCACCCTAATATCTACCACTGGGTATCCCGCAAGTGAGCCGCGTTTCATTGCTTCAACAATTCCCTTTTCAACGGAAGGTATGAAGTTCTTTGGAATGGCTCCTCCAAAAATTTTGTCGACAAACTCAAAACCCGCACCCCTTGGGAGTGGTTCCATCTCGATCTTTACATGACCATATTGACCATGCCCACCAGTTTGCTTTTTGTGTTTATACTCAGCAATGGTTTTCTTAGTTATCGTCTCTCTATATGCTATTTTTGGTTTACCTACGTCAACATCTACACCAAAGGTATTTTTAAGCCTGTCAATGATTGCGTCCAGATGAACGGTTCCAAGTCCAGAAACAACTGTTTCACCAGTTTCAGGATCATATTCCCATCTGAACGTTGGATCAGTCTCTGCAAGCCTTGACAACCCGTTGCTTATCTTGTCTATATCCGATTTGGATTTTGGATTAACCGACCTTGAGAACATCGGTTCTGGGAACGCTGGGGGTATTATGGTTATTTTTCGATCCTTGTGAGCAAGTGTTTCGCAAACGCCGCCCTCCTTGAGTTTCGGAAGAACAATTATGTCACCGCTAATGGCTTCTTCGATTTCAACTTGCTCCTTTCCCATAGCTCTATATATTCTGCCAAATTTATCCGACAAACTTCTGTTAACGTTTATGTAGTTATCACCAGCTTTGATTGATCCGGCAATGACTTTTATATAACTAACACGTCCAACAAATGGATCAACAACAGTTTTAAAATTATAAGCGCAGAAAGGTTCTGACGGGCTTACTGGGATTTCGATTTGATTCCCATCCTCCAGTTTAGCTTTGTACTTTGGAGAATCCAGTGGTGTAGCGCCTATTTCCATAATGTAATCTAAAAGCACATCCAAACCTATGTTTTTGTCAGCGGAACCACAAAAGACCGGAACCATCATTCTAGTTTTGTAGGCTTTTATGAGAGCTTTCGTAAGTTCATCTGGTGTTATTTCTTGACCTTCGAGATATTTTTCCATTAAATTGTCGTCGGATTCAACTATATCTTCGACAAGTTTTATTCTCATCTTCTCAGCTTTTGTTTTCATGTCATCTGGTATCGGTGATTCCGTAGGTTTACCATTCTGATATACATAGGCTTTCATTTTGACTAGATCTATTACCCCTTTGAAGTTTGATTCAGAACCCAAAGGTATTGTCAGAGCAACCATTTTCATATTGAAAGATGATTTCATACTCTCCAATGAACTCTCAAAGCTACTGCGTTCCTTATCAAGTTGGTTGATGAACGCCATAACAGGGCGATTAAAGTCCTCGGCTATTTGCCACGTTCTTTCTGTTTGAATTTCAACACCCGCTACACCATTTATTATGCTTAAAACATTTTCACAGACAAAGACTGTATTCACCACATCTGCTATGAAATCGCCAAAACCAGGTGTGTCAATTACCGTGAGCAGATTATCTTTCCATTTGAACGAAAATACGTGTGATGTAACGCTTGAACCTTTGCTTTCTTCTACAGGATCCGTGTCAATTTGCTTGATGCTAATTCGATCAGTAAGACCAGCATTGTAGAGAAAGCCTGAAAGTAATAGAGATTTTCCAGATCCAGTGTGGCCGACTAAAGCTATGTTTTTTCTCTTGCTCAATACCGATTCCATATGTCCACCTCCAGAACTTAGTTATTTTTTGGTATTACAAGTATCGATACCGGTATATTCCTGATCCAATCGCTAAACATTTTACTAACAATTTGGTTTCTGACAACCATTACGGCGGAACTACCACCATCGAGATTCATAGCTGAATAGAAGCCTTTTTGCAGGCAAAAGTCAACCAGCTCATCATAATTTGCACCACCAAATCCATTTTGCTCGTTTATCACAGCAAATACTACTTTCCCATCTGGAAGGGTGGCCACCAAAGTTCTGCTGGCATTAGTTTTGGCGATACCACCGCCATAACGATTCTTTTCGTCATTGCGATCTGGGAGCGGTAAGCCATTGTAAATGATGAGAGGTCCGCCCTCGACTGCATGTCGAATCGGATACGGAAAATCAGTGTTGATAACAAGTTCCGCTCGACTACCTATTTGTATTTCTTGTAGATAATTCGAATACTTTGCAGAAATTGCAAGTACATATCCTCCATTTGGAGCTTTCTCGGTCCATCCTATTCCAGTTATCCTGTTGTTTTCTACTACAAAATAAACCGTATCGTTGCGCCTTGGGATAGGTAATCCAAACTCTTCGGTGAATATGAGTACATCACCAAGCGCGTTAGTATTGATTCCCTTCACAAGAAATAACAATTGGCCCAATCTTAAATTCAGTTCGTAGAACATCCTAGTGATATAAACTTCTCCCGATTTTGTTTGAACAAAAATTGGTCGATTTCCGTAAGGTAGTGATAAAATTTTGCCATCGGATATTATCAAACCTATGGGCATTCTGGTAGTCACATCAAAATAATTTGCATTGATTCCAGCAACTGCTTTCATTCTTGAAACCATTCGATCAACACTTTCTACTGTACCAATTCCTCCTGAACTTGTTGCAGGATACAGGTCCACTTGCTTTGGATCTATCCAGAGATAGTTAACCAATAAATCTTTTCTGCCAATTTTTTCAACTTTTTGTTCCCAGAAAACCCCAGGTGCAATTCGTTCCTTACCAAAACCTGGGTACCTGATCTTAACAATGACCGTTGATGCCTCAAAGGTCACAGAAACAGACGGTTCTATTTCCTCTCCTATATCAACTTCAATGACAGCTTTTGTACCATCTATCTTGAAGCTAACTCCACTAGCAATTGTTGCCTGACTTACGCAAGGGGCAATCTCAACTTGGACTTTGGAGGATGAACTTGAAATTCTTAACATTTGCTCGAAGATAGGACCAGAAAAATCAACGATGAGCGTTCCTTCTATAAATTGAGCTGACTTCAATGTAGGTAAATTGTTTGCAAGAACGATATTTCCATTTGGGGTTAGGTAAGAGGATAGACCAAGAATCTCACTGAGAACATCTAGCCGAACCATAACTGTGCCTTTTGTCACTAGGGCTGCTTTTTCATACACATCGAGAAAATCCACGGACAATTTTCCATCACTTTCGGCAATAATTATCCTTTTGCCATATATCAAATAAGCACGGTTCGATCTTTCTGATATCACTACAGATAATCCTAGTTTTTCCAGTGGTTTTACGTCCACATACTTGTTCTCCTCATTTGTGGTTACACCAGATTCACCAATTATTACTATTAGTTGGGAGGGTAAGACAACAGAAAAACAGAAGAGTGTAAATAACCATATCAAAAGAGTGGTTCTCATTTCATCACCTCAAGCACTGTATCTTCAACCCGCGGACTTTGTGACTCTATTTGGTAAGCCTTTTCCAGCATCTCTAAAGCTTCAACAACATTGCTATTTTTCCCAACATAGAGTTTTGCAATTATTTCGCCCTTTTCCACAGGGTCTCCTAGTTTTTTTAGAACTTCTATTCCGACACTGAGATCAATTGGATCCTCTTTTTTGTTTCGTCCAGCGCCAAGCAACACCGAAGCTACTCCAACTGACTCGGTATCTATTTTGAAGATGTATCCATCCCTTTTTGCTAAGAATGGAACTGTATTGCTCGAAATCGGTAGTTTCGAGTAATCATCGGCGATACTTTCATCGCCGCCCTGAGCTTTAACAAATCTTTTAAAAGCTTTAAGAGCTTCACCTGAAGTTATAGCTTCAAGGACTCTGCCTTCGCTTACGGATATACCTGCCATATCGAGCATCTCTTTTGCTATGCAAACTGAAAGTGTTTCTAAATCTTTTGGCCCCAAACCTTTTAAACAGTTTATTGCTTCCAAGACCTCCAAAGAATTTCCTATCATTCTTCCAAGTGGTTGGTCCATGTTTGAGAGAACCGCTCTTGCTGATTTTCCAGATCTTTTGAGTATATCTATCATGAGTTTGGCTAGTTTTTTTGCTGTATTCAGCTCCTTCAGAAATGCTCCTGATCCAACCTTAACGTCGAAAACTATGCAATCAGCACCACTTGCAAGTTTCTTGCTAACAATGCTTGATGCGATCAATGAAATGTTGTCAACGGTAGCAGTTGTATCCCTAAGAGCATAAATTTTCTTATCCGCAGGTACAAGATTTCCAGTTTGACTGGCAATTGAAAACCCTACTTCGTTGACTATCTTAAGGAATTCTGATCGTTCCAATTCCAACCTTATACCAGGGATAGACTCGAGTTTATCAATCGTTCCACCAGTGTGCCCGAGACCTCGTCCTGACATTTTTGCAACCTTGACTCCAAAGCATGCCACTATTGGAAGAACCACAATTGTAGTTTTGTCACCTACACCACCTGTGGAATGCTTGTCGAGTTTAATACCATCTATTCCCGAGAGATCCATCATCTCTCCTGACCTAGCCATGGCGATAGTCAGATCGTAGGTCTCTCGTTCATCTAGACCACGAAAATAAACTGCCATCAAAAACGCTGCCATTTGGTAGTCCGGTATATCCCCCGAAACATATCCATGCACGAGGAAGTTTATTTCCTCTGTTGTCAATGTCTGACCGTCGCGCTTTTTCTTGATGATGTCATACATTCTCATTTCTCATCACCTTGTACAACAGGAAGTGTAACGGTGAAAGTTGTACCTATACCCAGTTCACTTTCCACGTGTATTTGGCCTTTATGCCTATCAACGATTGTTTTCACTATTGAAAGTCCTAACCCTGCGCCACCCATTTTTCTGCTTCTGCCTTTATCCACTCTGTAAAACCTCTCGAAAATTTTGTTTAAAGCGTTTTGAGGTATACCAGGACCAGTATCTTCGACTTTTATTACTACCGAATCATCATGAAGTTTTGCACTTACTTTGACTCTTTTTTCACCAGTTTCCTTCAGAGAAGTGTATTTTACGGCATTATCGACGAGATTTACGAGCATCTGAACCAACCTATCCTGATCCGCCTCAATTACGATATCCTGACAACTATGTTCAACCTGAACTCCGTAATGAACCGACAATGGTTCAACTATTGATAAAACATACTTTATTACGGAACATAAATCGACAGATTCGAACTCAAACTTGGCTTCCCCAGATTCAAGTCTTTCTAGATCAAGCAAATCATTTATCAATCTGGTCATTCTCGCTGCCTCATTTTCTATGATGCTCAGAAACTTTTGCCTTGTCTCCGGGTCAATATCTGGATCGTTCAACAAGGTTTCAGCATACCCATGTATTGAAGTCAAAGGCGTCCTCAATTCATGGGAAACATTTGACACAAATTCTTTCCTCATTTCGTTAAGCTCATGTTCCTTTGTGACATCGTGCATTAGTATGACTACTCTCTTTTCTGTTCTAGATAAAGAGACTGGAATCATCTTGCAGTAATAGTATTTTTTGTTGCCTTCAACGTAGAGGATAGCGTTGCCTTCTTGAACTTGCCAGGTTTTTACAGTTTCATCAAACATTTCGATTAGAAAATAATCTTCTAAAGCATCATATATTTTCTTAGTCACGGGAACAGGGCGCGAAATCCTTTCTGCAGCTTTATTCGCGAAAATTATCTCACCATCAACTTGAACAAAGAAAATGGGATCAACAATATTGTTGAGGAGGGTCAAAACATTTTCTCTACTTTTTTGAGCGGCACTCAATTCTTCTTCAAGATTCTCAATCTTTTTTCTCAGTTGCTGTAAAATGTGAACAGGTGGGGAGTCTTCTTGAACATCAGCTAACTCCGCCACCCTTCGAAAGAATTTTTCGTAATTTTTTACCCTCCAGCCATTTACAATTTCATAGACAACAACGAAAGCAATTGTAGCGACTAATATTACCCCAAATACAGTCACTCACTATTCTTCCTTCCCTGGATCTCGGAACTTGTACCCCTTACCTCTGACTGTTATTATGTACTTGGGATTTGATGGGTCATCTTCAATCTTCGTTCTTAGTCTTCTAATATGTACGTCGACAGTTCGGGTGTCACCATAGTAGTCATATCCCCAAAGTTTATCGAGCAGAACATCTCTGTTGAAAACTTTACCCTCATTTTCGGCAAGAAATCTAAGAAGCTCGAATTCCAAAGGTGTTAAGCTAACCTTTTTACCACCAACTCGCACTTCATACCTTTCAACATCAATTTCTAATCCTTTCGCGATAATTTTCTTTGGCCTTTCTTCCCTTTCCTGAGCACTCAACTGTATTCTTCTGAAAACTGCTTTGACCCTTGCAATTAATTCCCTGATGCTGAAAGGCTTGGTAATGTAATCATCAGCACCAAGTTCAAGACCTAAAACCTTGTCAAACTCTTCACCTTTCGCGCTCAGAAAAATCACAGGAGCAGTTTTGTACTTGTCACTCGATCTGAGCTGTCGGACAAGTTCAAAGCCATCCATTCCCGGAAGCATGATGTCCACGATAAATAGATCAACAGGTTCACTTGCGGAGATCTTTAGTGCTTCTTCCCCGTCATAAGCCTTCAATACGTCATACCCTTCTCTTGCGAGATTATAGCTGACCAACTCAATGATTGATGGATCATCGTCGACGACCAAAATCTTTCTTTTCGCCATAGCTATACCCTTTCGGGTGCACCTCCCCTTCTTAAAATTCCTATCCAAAAATCCACCATGTTAACATTATAACAGAAACAAACCGAAATGTAACAAGTCACTGCTTTTATTTATTTTGGATTCCTCAGATTCGTGTAGAATATAATAGAGGAGATGTTTAATCTTGAGAAAAGGTTTTACCCTTATAGAAATAATTATTGTTATAACCATCTTCTCCATTTTCACCATCGTCCTTGCTTTGGTACTGAACGATTATCTCAAAAAAGCCGAGCAGAATATTCAGCTTCTAGATGGCATTCGTCGCCTCACCGAAACAGCGGAAAAAGTTATTCAGATCCTCAATAAAGCTAATGGTCCGGCAAATTCAGTAAAGATTCTTTCTGAAACAGAAATTCAGTTTGACATGATTATACTTGGAAGGAAAATAAGCTGTGATGTGACTGTTGATAACCAGAATCACCAGTTGATTTACCGGGAAGACAATCAACCACAAATTATAACTATTGAAAACGTCGAGGTTCGATTTTATAGTGCGTCTTCTACGTCAGAAACGAACCTGCCTGTGAAAGTTGTGACAAGTATCCCAAATCCTATGAACCGTCTTTCCAAAATATCCCTAGAGTTCCTGGTTTATCCACCAGGAGTGAGGTGATTTTATGAAGAGTAAGCCAGGGTATGTAATTGTTCTTGGCATACTGATGGTTGTCGTAGCATCGATAATAGCCATAGCTGTTATAACCCAAGTTGATACAACTATTAGAAGAGCTATCCTTACACGAGACAAGCTTAATGACGAAGCTGACGCGTTGAAGATCATTGCAACAAGTGCTGCATATTTGAGGAGTAAATACAGTGTTGCGAACGGGTTCTACCTTGCAGAGCATAGAACGGTGCAAGAACATTATGATGAGATCAAAAATGTGGTTTTGAAAAGCTCCGGCCCTGTGGAAAAAACTGTTTGGGAGAGTTTATTCCAGAGTGATTCGCAAATCTATCTTTCTGTAGTCAAGGATCTGCTCCGTTCGCCTTCTGGTGATACGCCACTTCAGAGAGCGCTTCGAGATAGTAAGCAAAAGGGGCTTATCAGTGCAGATTTATCTAAGATAAAGGTTCTGACACTTGCCGAAGCCGATACAAGGACTTGGTCTGTCCTTCTCTTCGTTCAAGTGAACAATTCTTTTTGTTGGGCTGTAGTAGGTCCTGAAGGATTTTTCAACTATGCTGTCTTTTTGCCAAATGGTATTCCTGAAGGGACTTATTATGGAACTGGTGAAGTCATAGATGGTCCAAGTTGGTTTGGAGTTGACGATAGAGATCGAGGTGGACTTGGTATTCTTGGCAATCCTGGCCCAAGATTTTACGGTAAGACTTTTTACAGAAAACTGCGCAAGAATTCAACTGAAGATCTTTCAAGAATATTTGTTGGTGGGCGGGTCACTCTTAGTGACTCCGATGTTCAGTCTTATAAAAGAGCTTTTCAGGGGAAAACCTATTGGGAAGCTCAACTTGCTAGCTTGGAAAAAGTTGATCTGATTAATTTTGCGAAAGGTGACATATCAGCGCCTAATGGTCCTGCTGGAATTGAAGTTGTTTATTCAAAAGCTTCTGGGGCTCAGAATATAGATGATTTGATTATAACCTCGACCATCGAAACTATAAATGGTGTTGTAACACAAGTTTTGTCAATAGGTGGACCAGAAGATGGCTATTTCCGTGCGAGGAACAATAGGTACAAAGCTCGTATTGAAATACCATTTCCTGGTCCTCCAAATGTTCCTGCAAAAATTCTTCTGGAAGAGAAAAGGCCAAATGGACAGGTTTTCAGTTACAATAGAATTCTGAACTCTTTTAATGGTTTCTTAGGTTTATTCTGCGAAACAACTAATTCTCAAATTGCTTTTGGCCATAAAGATAGCTGGATAAAGAATACTTTCATTGGAGATTGGACAATTCTTGCCATGGGTTATCGCGGCCGGCAGGAGGAACAAACGCCGCACGATTATGTGAAAATATACAGCGATATCGAGTACTACAGCGCAAAAAGTGATAGAAAGATGGTACTACAAATAAACAACGTGCAGTATGAGGTTCAAATGACTCCGTTTTTCACAAATGGTCGACCAATACCAAACAACAGAGATGTCAAAGGGTTAGTACGAGCTCAAAGTGATGGTGCACAAACACTAGTAGAAGTGGATGGAAAAACATTTTGGGATGCTTGGTACAAAACGATGTCAGAAGTTGGCTCGAAAGATCATATTAATTTTATAACAGCTGGAGATATTGTGATACCTTGGCATCAAGGTTACAGATACGATTCCAACAAGATACGAAACTTAAGAATGGATATGAGTATTTTCACAATGTATTGGGATAGAGAAAAGGCTAAAAGAAGTGGAAACCCACTTGTCCCAACTTTGAAAGTTGATTATCGGAACTTTCAAGGATTGAGCTATAGGTTTATATTTGGCTCGTTGGCTTCTGAAGCAGTTACAGCGACGTGGAGCACTCGTGAAAACAAAGGCCTCAAAGAATTCAACGTTTTTGATCAAAGACTTTATTCAGCAAAGAGAGGATTTGCTCCGATGACTGGGGCTATTCTCATGGAAGGGTTGCGGTTAAGGTGAGAGGTTACAGTTTGATAGAGCTTATTGTTGGCTTGGTAATTTTGCTATTTGCTATGTTAATATTTTTCGTAGCTGTGGATCAAGCATTACGAGCCTTTTCAAAAGTAAATCAGACCTTCAACGAAACAGCAGAATATTTTAACGCCGTTACTTCTAATTTTGCTGGACAGTTGTCTGGTAGTACGGTTAATACTCTTGACAAAGTTTTGGGTTATCAGTTAACAGGACCTTATGCTTTTTTTGACTCTATAGAGGTTAGGATAAAGGACGGAAAATACCTTTATGGTCTGCAAGATATAACTTTTTAGCAACCTATGAAAACAAAAGGGGTCGTAAAGACCCCTGTTCGATCATAATTTATTTTGTTACAACTGACCAACTTCTTTCAGATAACTTAATAAGAAACCTTTTATGAAGCTCGACATATCTCGAACGATTGATATTGTGATATGCTTTAATTCTTCGAGTTCTGTCGATTTCTGCTTGAAATCTTCGAAAGTTAGAACACGTTGCTTAAGCTCCTCACCAAAATGTTTTCTCATCTGATAATCCACCGCAGCAAGATTGTTCAAACCAAGCAGTCTGATGCGTTGAATAAGTTCTCTTGAATTTTTCAATTTACGAGGTTCGGCAGATAGGATAGCATTTATAGTTTCAAAATCTCTAGTGTACAGAAGATATCCCAAGTATTCATCGTAAGAGTAATGTATGTTGCTCAGAAGCTTTGCATGACTTTTGTCCAATATAGCTATTAGTGTGTCAATAATTGTCCCTGGGGCGTTGTGATAAGGCATTGAGAGATCTTGTAGATGATGGATCGCCCTTGCTAGGAACCTATATCCCCAGTACTCATCGCCTTTTGCAAAAGCTTCTCGAGACATGCTTATGAAGTGAATAAAGCTTTCGCTACCCTCGAAGAAATCAACTATGAGTAATCGATATTTCATGTGCCTAACTCCTTGACTATTACCAATCAATCCCTGCATTGGAGATAGCTGCAATCCCTCGTCCATGCCCAAATCAGGTTCGACTGAATAAATTGTGAGTACCTGCCAGATCGGGGCCTTTCCATTGTACGGTTTCGGATCAGGTGGATAAAAAATAGCCTCCTTCGGAACGAAATTTTTGATAAACTCTCCGCAATAGTCTTCGAGTGTCAAATATTGAGTATTGTAGGCTCTTTTCTCATTGTACGAATAAGGAGTAATGTTTAGCATTCTGTTTCCATTTGGCAGCTTTTGCACTATGAGGTAAGTCAATGTTTCGTGGGCTGACCATGCAAAAACTGTGTAGAAAATGCATAATAAGAAGGCTAAAATAAAGAACTTTTTCATCACAATTCCCTCCCAGTTTATGGTATCACAAAAATGAGCATACACTTGAACCAGAGAGCATACATGAGAAAAAGAAAGAAAAAGATACTTAGACGCTAATTAAACCAGATTGGCAACAATTGCCAACATTTGCCAGATTTGGCTGATTATGACTAATATGATAATATGTTTGTGGAAAAGTAACAGTATTGCTACATAGGAGGGATTAGTATGAGCAGTAGATACTTCATGGATTTGGAATACGAGTACGGTGCGCACAATTATAAACCAATACCAGTCGTGATTGAAAGAGCCGAGAGAGTCTGGGTTTGGGATGTGGAAGGAAGGAAATACCTTGACATGTTGTCGGCTTATTCTGCTTTGAATCACGGTCACAGGCATCCTAAAATCATAAAGGCACTTTTGGATCAGATTGAAAAAGTAGCTCTCACTTCAAGAGCATTTTATAACAATGTCCTTGGACTCTTTGAAGAGAAACTCGCTAAATTTGCTGGATACAACAAAGTTTTGCCGATGAATACAGGAGCAGAGGCTGTTGAAAGCGCTCTGAAAATTGCTCGCAAATGGGCTTACTACAAGAAAGGTATACCAATGAACGAGGGTAATATCATAGCAGTCGAGGGAAATTTCCATGGTAGAACTATAACTATAGTTTCCTTCTCTACAGAGCATCAGTACCGCGATGGTTTCGGACCGTACACGCCAGGTTTTAAGATAGGACCTTTTGGTGACGCAACAGCAATTGAAAATTTGATTGATGATAAAACCATAGGTGTTCTAGTCGAACCGATACAAGGAGAAGGTGGCGTGAGAGTGCCACCAAATGGGTACTTAAAGACTCTGAGAGAAATAGCAGATAAACATAAGATATTGTTGATGTTTGATGAGATTCAAACTGGTCTTGGAAGAACTGGAAAGATGTTTGCATGGCAGTGGGAAGATGCGAAACCAGACATCTTGATTCTTGGTAAAGCGCTTGGCGGAGGTGTCTATCCTGTCTCGGCCGTACTTGCAAATAACGAGATCATGGATGTCCTGAAACCGGGGGATCATGGTTCTACATTCGGTGGGAATCCATTGGCTGCAGCTGTTGGTATTGCCGCGCTTGAAGTTTTAAAGGAAGAAAAACTGGATGAACGCGCAAGAGAACTTGGTGAATATTTCATGAATCAACTGCGCTTGATTGAGAGCGATTACGTCAAGGAAGTTCGCGGGAAAGGACTTTTGATTGGAGTTGAGATCAAGCATCAATACGGTTCGGCTAGACCATTTTGTGAGAAGTTGGCACAACTAGGAATTCTCGCAAAAGAAACGCACGAGCAGGTCATCAGGTTTGCGCCTCCTCTTGTAATTGAAAAGGATGAAATAGATATGGCCTTGGAAAAAATTAGACGGGTTCTGACGGAACCCATCAAGGTGCGGGATGTCAACAAGAAGTTGGCTTGATGAGCTCAGGTCAACTTGGATTCTTACAATCCTTATCACAAAGCTGTGGGCAATTCTAGGTTTAGCCCACAGCTTTTATCTTTTTGTTCCGGAAGTTGAATACATTGTTCCTATTGAATCTGCCAAAGAGCTTGTTTTTGCCGGTCAAAGATCTTCGGGAAACGAATTTACCTTGATTTCTTTACAGGAGGAAGAGTTTATTGTTAGAACTGAAACTTTTATTTTAAGTCGAAAAACAAAAGTTAACTGGGTGGTTGCTGATAAGTTCGGAAGAATTGTTGCTGTTGGTTATTCCACGGATTCCACGAATTCTAAAACAACTGTGGTTGTAATCTATGAAGAAGGATTCTTGAAGTTGTACCCAATGAAGCTTTTCAACGACGAAGAATGGGCTCGATATCTTGCAGTGAATTCTGATGGGTTGATAATCGTTGGTGGAACAAACTTCAAAACCGGAAATTGGTTTGATGCTTTTGCCTGCAAAATCTCTTTCGATGGGAAATTGGTTTGGAAAAAAAGAATTGGTGGTTCAGCTGATGAATGGTTCGGGTACGTTTTGAATACGAGCACAGGTTATCTTTGCGTTGGTGCCACAGAAACTTACGGCAGCGGTAGCGCAGATTTTTTGTGTGCTTTTTATTCCCGTTCCGGAAAGCTTTTTTGGAGAAACGTGACAGGTTCAAGCCACTGGGACCAAGCAATGGGGGCTGTTGAAATGTCTGATGGTTTTTTCGTTGTCGGTTGGTCAAAGTCATTCAGCGTATACCCAAGTGGATTGTTGGTGAAGATAAATCACCAAGGAAAGACTATACTCCAAAGAGTTCTTGACCTAGGGAAAGATTTTATTCCAAAGCGAATCTTGAAAGTTACTAAGGACAAATTTGTGATCGCTGGAGAACTATGGAACGAATCCAGTCGATGGGACCCAGTGATTCTTTTTGTTGATGATAGAGGAAGTTTGATTGAGCAGCAAATCTTCCAGATAGCTGACGATCAAAGTGTTGAGGGTATGGTAATTTTCAATAAGTACTTGATAATAACTGGCTCAAGCGAAAATGAAGAAGGAAAGCAAATAGGTCTTTTTGTGTTTTACCCACTTGAACATTAAACGAAATTTAGCATTTGGAACTATAGTTCGAGAAAAAACTGTTGAAAATGGAGTAATAAAAACTTTTAGTGTTCTTTGAAACAAAGAATTTATCTATATACTCCTCAATGATCAATTAGCAGCAAAAGTTTGCTTGAATTTGGTAAGTTAAAAAGGTCATTAATTTGAAAGATTATGGAATAGCGTAACTTGTGCTGCAAAAAGAGAATCATTCTTCTGTACAAAATTCGACAATGGAAGAGCCAAAACGTAGTACAACAAACTCGATTAAGTCTTTTGCAATGTGTTGTCTCCTTGTTCGCAGTGAGTCGAAAGTGCTTAAGAATATGATATGTAAACTTCTGGCTGAAGAAGGATTCTACGTTTTATGCACATATCCTTGTGATAGTAACGACTATGAAGAAGATTTCATGATTCTTACCTGATGGGGAATCGCTAAGCAAGATTTCTGAGTATTTTTAAGCGGCAGATCGGCTTCATTAACTTGAACAAATGACCATTGCGACATAACCGGTATAAACTGCAGCGTACCTATGACGAATTGTGCAGTAAGGCATACACATCCTTTCGAACCAGCGTAATAAAAGGTTGAATGTCCTAGTGATGAATGGTTACACTTTTTCAGTGTGGGCCATTTGTTCGACATTTGAAAAAGTCTCAAACATAATGTTGAGGCAGATCACAATGGCAAGTTTAACAACTACAAACCGATAGTGGGGTTTTTCGAATAAAAGCTTACACAAATGCTAGAAAAATTGGATGCCAGGAAAATCTTCAGAACTTGAGACGAAAGAGAAGATGG